>DASYRY010000120.1:0-8040 GCA_036004025.1 Candidatus Polarisedimenticolia bacterium
TTGTCGCGGCGGATCTCGACGTTCCCGCCGACCGAAAGATCCAGGAGAATCTTCGCCTCACCCTGCGCGGCTGGCTTCGCCGGCGCGACGAGAACGAAGCCCTGCTCGAGACCCGATTCTTCGTTGCGATACCACTGCCGAACAGCGCCGAAGTCGTAGTCGATCCGGTTCCCGGCGATGGAGAGTCGAGCGGTCCCGGGATTGGCCGGTGAGCCCTCAAGGCCGATCCCGCTCAGGGACAGATCGATCGACCATTTCGGCTCCTGCGCCGATCGAGGCGAGAGGCTCACGCCGGTGGATTGGAACAAGACACTGAGGTTGTTCTTGGGATTCTGGGCCTGGTAGGTGGATTGGGATCCCGCCGCCCGGCCGGTGCTCGTCTCGGTGATTTCCAGCTCGGAGGAGCCTGGGGTGGCTTCGCGAGCCGTCGGGGGCGAGGCCCCGACTTGGCCTGCCACAATCCCTACGGCAATCAGGACGAGGTGAAACAGACCCCTTCGGACGCGAATGCGCCCCTCTCGGCCACGCATGGATTTCCCCCCCCTCAGGCGAGCATCCCCGGACACACGATGGGCACTCAATACGACGATTGACGTCCCATGTCAAGGTGCAAAAGGTTCTAAGGAGCGAAGTATGTAGAGGATACGGGTTGCTGAAGGAGATCCTAGTAGCGGGCCAATGCCTCGAGAGCGGCATGGATGTGCCGGATCTGGGGCAGGATCTCCTCCTCGAGCGATGGATGGTAGGCGCAGAAGGTATCCATGGCGCCGACGCGGCGGACGGGCCCGTCCAGGTATTCGAAGAGGCGATCGCCGATGAGAGCGGCCAGCTCGGCGCCGAAGCCGAACGTCAGGCAGTCCTCGTGGACCACCAGGGCCTTACCCGTCTTCTTCACCGAGGTCTCGATCGCCTCCCAGTCGAAAGGAGCGAGACTACGCAGGTCGAGCACCTCCACGCTGGTACCCGACTCCTCCTCGATGCGCCGCGCCGCCCGCAGCGACCGCTCCACCGTCGCGCCGTAGGTCACCAGCGTCAAATCCTTCCCTTCCTGAACGAGCCTCGCCTTGCCGAAGGGGACCATGTACTCCGGGCCCGGATAGGCGGACTTGTTGTAGGTCTGCCGGTACAGATGTTTGTGCTCGAGGAAGATCACCGGGTCCTCGCAGCGGATGGCGGTGCGCAGCAGGCCGTTCGCGTCGAGCGCCGTGGCGGGCATCACCACGCGCAATCCCGGCGTGTGGGTGAAGAACACCTCGCCCGACTGGCTGTGGTAAGGCGCGCCCCCGCCCAGATAACCGCCTGCGGCGACGCGCACCACGGCGGGGCAGGCGAAGCCGTTGTTGGACCGCCAGCGAAGAATCGACAGCTCGTCGCGGATCTGCATGAAGGCGGGCCAGATGTAATCGAGGAACTGGATCTCCACCACCGGCTTGAGCCCCCGCGTGGCCATGCCTATCGCCCGGCCGACGATGTTGGCCTCGGCGAGCGGCGAATTGAACACCCGCTCGCGCCCGTAGATCCGCTGGAGGTTGTGCGTCACCTTGAAGACGCCACCCTTCCCCTTCACCTCGGACAGGTATTGATCCCGGCTGGCATCGGCCACGTCCTCGCCGAAGATGACGATCCTGGGATCGCGGGCCATCTCGTCCTTCAGGCAGGCGTTGAGCAGGTCCACCATCGTCTTCGGATCGCCTTCGAGCTTCGGCTCCGTGGCGAACGCGCTCGAAGTGGGATCCACGTCGGGCGAGGTGACGTATTGGGTGATGCTGTCCTTGGCGGGGGGCGCCTCGGCCATGGCTTGATCGGTGGCTTCGTTGACTTCCTGATCCAGGCTCTCCCGCATGCGCGCCAGGAACTTCTCGTCGGCGATCCCTTCTTCCAGGAGGTGTTTCTCGAAGAGCGCGATCGGATCCCGCTTGGCTTCCTCCTGCCGCTCCTTCTCCGGCTTGTAGAGCTTCTCGTCGTCGGAGAGGGAATGCGAGTAGGGGCGCACGACATGGGCCTGGATCAGGGCCGGCCCTTCCCGGCGCCGCCGCATGTCGGAGACCACGTCGGAGAGGAGGCGATAGCTCTCCAGGGCATCGCATCCGTCCAGCTCTTCGTATCGCAGGCTCGGCCAGTCCTTCACCAGCGCCTTGATGGTGCCGCCCGCCGTCTGCACCTCGACCGGCACGGAGATGGCGTACTTGTTGTCCTCGATCAGGAAGAGCATGGGAAGCTTCAGGATGCAGGCGGAGTTGAGGGCTTCCCAGAATTCTCCTTCGCTGGTGGAACCTTCGCCGCCCGAGACGTAGGTGATCTCGTCGCTCTCGTGCTTCAAGCCGCGCTCCCGGCATTCCTTGACGATCGACAGGTAGCGGCCGGCATGCGCGCAGCCCATTGCCTGCAGATACTGGGTCCCCGTGCAGGAGGACTTCGAGACGACGTTCAGGCGCGGATGGCCCCAGTGGGAGGGCATCTGCCGTCCGCCGGAGTTGGGGTCGTTCGCGCTGCCCACGGCTTCCATCAGGATTTCCTTAGGCGTCATCCCGAGCTGGAGCATCAGGGCCATGTCGCGATAGTAGGCGTAGAACCAGTCGTGCCCCGGCTTCAGCACCATGCCCGCCGCGGTGAGGACCGCTTCGTGTCCCGCCCCGGCGATCTGGAAGAAGATCTTGTTCTGCCGCTTGAGCTGGATCTGCTTGTCGTCGATGCGGCGGGAGAGCGCCATGTTGCGGTAGATGGCGAGCAGCGTGGAACGGTCGAGGCTCGGCTCTTTGACCTCGGCGCGGGCCCGGCTGGGCTTGTTCTTCATTCCCACTCCTTAATCGGCGGTGATGCCGCCCAGGGCTTCCTCAGGGCGGGGAGGGTGGCGATCGCGGCTCTCGAGAGCTTCCTCGGCCGCGGCATCGATTTCCTTGATGACTTCCGCTTCCACGGCCTGGAGGTCCGACGGACGGATTTTACCATCCCTGCCCGGTCCTGTCCCGAAATGGGTGAGCCAGGCCTCGAAGCACCCCACGGGATCCCGCTTGCCCCAGTGCTGGAAGACACGGGGCGCGAAAAGGCTCCGGGCTTCCTGCTCGTCGTGGGTCGCGTGCCCGCCCATGCGAAACGTGCGAGCCGTGAGGATGACCGGGCCTTTTCCACCACGGCAGAGGTCCGCCGCCAGGCGGGTGGCGGCGTAGACGTCCAGCACGTTGTTGCCGTCGCAGGCCAGACCCGTGACGCCGTATCCAGCCGCGAGGTCTTCCAGGTCGGCGCGCTGGTGCGCGCTCAGCTCCGTGCCCAGGGCCACGCGGTTGTCCTGCAAGACGATGAGGAGAGGGAGCCGCTTCACCGCCGCGAGATTGAACCCTTCGTGGAACTCCGCGGTGTGCGAGGCCCCGTCCCCGACCCAGGTGAGCGCCACCCGATCCTCGCCTCGCAGCTTGAACGCCAAGGCGGCGCCGGCGAACACGGGCACCAGCGAGGCGACGAAGGAGATGGGCGGGAGGACGCCGCGCTCCGGATCGCCGGTGTGGAGGTCCCTTCCGCGGGTGATCTGATCGCGGGTGCCCAGATACGCCTTGAGCATCTGCGCCACGGACATGCCTCTCTCGTGGCACGCCCCGGCGTTGCGGATCATCGGGCCCACCAGATCGCCTTCCCGAAGGGCTCGCGCGTTTCCGACCGCCACCGCCTCCTCGCCGGTCCCGAGCCACGCCTTGGACAGGATTCCCTGGCGCACCCATCGCTTCAGCGCGATGTCGTGAAGCCGGGCTCGCAGCAGGCCCGCATACAGGCGCAATCGATGGTTCTTGTCGAGCGCCCGCACGATCTTCCAGCGCGCCGGATCCCGGCGCAAGAGGGCGTCGAACTCCTTCATGACCGCCGGATCGGGCTTGAAGGAGACGTACTCCGGCGGGTCGAACGCGGGGTAGCGCTTCATGGTCGCTCGCCTCGTCCCTGTGCCCGATGCACGGGAGCGACGATGTCGCCGAGGGCCGTGAGGAGCAGGTCGACTTCCGCGGGAGTGTTGTAGATGCCGGGGGAGACTCGAATGACGTCCAGCTCGGGCACGGCGCGCAAGACGAAATGGGCCTTTGCCGCGAGCGCCTCCAGGACCCGGGCGTGAGGCATGTCCTCGATGCGGAAAGCGGTGAGACCTCCCGATCGTCCCGGCTCGAGAGGCGTCAGGATGCGCACGCGCGCAAGGCTCCGGAGTCCATGGCGGAGTCGCTTCGATAGCTCTTCAATGCGCCGCGCGATGCGCTCCGGACCGACCTGGAAGTGGAAGTCCAGAGCCGATCCCTGCGCCAGGACCTCCGCCAGGTTGCGAGTTCCGAAATCGTCATACCGGCGCGCCGTCTTGCCGGTGAATCCCGTCCCGGTGAAGACCCGCGGCGCGATGCGATCCCTGGCCTCCGGCGCCACGTAGAGCGTTCCGGTTCCGGGCGGAGACAGGAGCCACTTATGGGAGGAAGAGGCATAGCTCGCGCAGGACAGCTTCTTGAGGCCCACCGGGAGCATGCCGGGAGGGTGCGCCCCGTCCACGCAGAGCGACACCGCGCGCTGTTTCGCGAGGGCGCCGATGCGCTCGAGCGGGAGAAGGTGGCCGGTGGCGAACGTGAGGTGAGGAAGGGCGAGCACACGGGTCCTCGGAGTGATGGCCGCCTCGAGCTTCTCCAGGAACGACTCCTCCGTCGCCGGAGGCAGCGGCACGGGAACGACGACCCGCTTGACGCCACGCGTCTCCAGGAACTGCCACACGCCGGCCCCGCCCGGATGCTCCTGGTCGGTGGTGATCGCTTCATCGCCGGCGCCGAGCTCCAGCCCCAATCCGACGGTGGAAATCCCCTCGGTCGTGTTGCGCGTCAGGGCCACGTCGTCGGGCGTCACGCCGAGCAGCTTCGCCGCTTTCGCGCGTACTTCTTCCAGACGGCTCCCGAGGGGCCCCCACATCTTCTCGGTTGGATTCGAGGCGATTTCCGTCGCGAATCGGGAGAGGTCTTGCAGCACGCCGATCGGGACGGGCCCCAGCGAGCCGTTGTTCAGGTAGACGATGCCCGGATCGAGGGCGAAGCAGCTCCGGACCGCGCCCCAGAAATCCTCGTCGCTGCGGTCGTTGAATCCGGCGAGATCGGGCAGGGTAACCGCGAGTGGGGAAGAGAGATTTCGCGCCAGAGGCAGTGCGGCGAGGGAGCCGAAACCCCAGCGCAGGACGCTGCGTCGGGTAGGCATCATGCGGCGGGTCCCACCGGAGCGCGGCCGCTCGCGGCGCGCGTCGCGCGCGACACGACGTCGCGATGAATCTCGTCGAACCGCTCCACCGAATCGACGACGAAGCGCTTGCCGCTCGTCAGGCTCAGGAAGAGGGCCGAAGGATGATCCTCGCGGACCCCGAATCGAAGAGAGTGGTAGGCCCTCACCGAGACCACCTCCTCCCAGGCCACCCGGCGCTCGAGCGACAATCCCAAGCGAGAAAGCAGGACGTTCGCGTACTGGATCCCCTGGTCGTCGACCCCATACCGATCGCCGAGATTCAGGATCGTCGCGATGCAAGAGAGCGAGACGAGAGTCGCGAGCAGGAGACCGCCGAAGGTCAGGAGTTTCCCTCCCGAGGCGAGGTGCGCATACTCCAGCAGGGCGAAGAGCAGAAGGCTTCCCAGACTCAATGCGCGCATACCGAAGGAGCGCCGGTAGATCTTCAAGAGGGCTAGCCCGGCGGCCAGGCGAAGTTGCGGCCACCCAGAAGGTGAAAGTGGACGTGGAAGACCGATTGCCCGGCCCCGGCCAGGCAGTTGGCCACCAGGCGATAGCCATGATCCCGGAGCCCCAGATCCCCCGCCAGCTTGGTGGCCGCGATCACGACGTGGCCCAGGAGCTGCTCCTCTTCCGCCGAGACGTCGTTGAGGGTCTCGAAGTGCGCCTTCGGGATGATGACAGCATGAACCGGCGCCTGGGGATTGACGTCGGCGAAGGCCATCACGAGCCGGTCCTCGTAAAGTACTTTGGCTGGAATCTCCTTGCGGGCGATCCGGCAGAACAGGCATTCGGCCACGGTATCTCCTCCGTCGATCAGCGAAGGCGCTCGATGTCGGCGCCGGCGCGCTGCAGCTTCTCCTCGATGTGCTCGTACCCGCGATCAATATGATACGCCCGGTCGATGACCGTCTCACCCTCGGCGACGAGCCCGGCGACGATCAGACAGGCCGAAGCTCTCAGGTCGGTCGCCATGACCTGCGCGCCGGTCAGCGGCGTGCCGCCGTGGACCACCGCGGAGTGCCCGTCCACCTCGATGCGGGCGCCCATGCGCCGCAGCTCGCCCACGTGCATGAAGCGGTTCTCGAAGATCGATTCGGTGATGATCGATGTTCCTTCCGCCTGCGTCATGAGCGCCACGTACTGCGCCTGTAAGTCCGTCGGAAAATCGGGATAGGGGAGGGTGAGCAAGTTGCCGGAGCGAAGCGGCCCATCCGCGAGGACGTGGATGGCGTCCTCGCCGACCTCCAGCCGGACTCCCACTTCCTTCAGCTTCTCCAGGACCGACGCGAGATGATCGGGCCGGCAGCGCTCCACACGGACGTCTGAGCGGGAGATCGCCGCCGCCATCAAGAAGGTCCCCGCCTCGATCCGATCGGGGATGACGTGATGCGTCGCGCCGTGCAGATCCTCCACCCCCTCGATCTCGATCGTGTCGGTCCCGGCGCCTTCCACCCGGCCTCCCATGGCGTTGAGCAGGATCGCCAGATCGTCGATTTCGGGCTCCTGCGCGACGTTGCGCAGCACCGTCCTGCCCTGCGCCCGAGTCGCGGCCATCATCAGGTTTTCGGTCCCCGTCACGGTCTTCGATTCGAAGGTGATCTCCGCGCCTCTCAGCTCCTTCCCCTCGGCCACCATATAGCCGTGTTCCACTTCGATCCTGGCGCCGAGCTTCTGCAGCCCTGCGATGTGGAGGTTCACGGGCCGTGCCCCGATGGCGCAGCCTCCGGGCAGGGAGACTCGGCCCCGGCCGCAGCGGGCCAGCAGCGGTCCGAGCACGAGCACGGAGGCGCGCATCGTCTTGACCAGCTCGTAAGGGGCTTCCGGGGACTGGATCTCGGGGACCTGGAGGGTGAGACGGGAGCCTTCCCGCCGGGGCGGAGACGCGCCCATGCGCTGCAGCACGCGGTTCATCGTGGAGACGTCCCGCACTTCCGGGGCGTTCTCCAGGATCAGGGGATCCTTGGTCAGCAAGGAGGCGGCCATGGCGGGTAGCACCGCATTCTTGGCTCCGCTCACGCGCAGCGCCCCGTGCAGGCGACGCCCCCCCCGAAGCCTGATCTTGTCCATCGCGCGATCCCCCGGAAGCGCCCGCGGCGCGCCGTCATCGAAGCGGGGAATTATAGCTCATGGCCCGCGACGAGCCCCGCATCTTGTCTTGACAAGGCTGAGGGCCCCACCCATAATCCACAGGCTTTTTCGCCGATCGCGAGCCCGCGAGGAATCGTTGCCCCTCTACGAATACGAATGCAGCAAGTGCGGACACCGTTTCGAGAAGATCCAGAAGTTCTCGGATCCGCTCGTGAAGACCTGCCCGAAGTGCAAGGGCAAGGTGCAGAAGCTCCCTTCCGCCCCCGCCATCCAGTTCAAGGGCTCCGGCTGGTACATCACCGACTACGCGCGAAAAGGGGAGTCTTCAGGCTCCGAGGAGAAGTCGGACAAGGCTTCGGACGAGAAATCCAGGAAGAGCGCCGGCGAGAAGGCTGAGGGTGAGAAGTCCGCGCCGGAGAAACCGTCCGAGGGGAAATCCGACAAGGACACGAAAGCCGCGCCGAAGCCCACCCGCAAGAAAACCACCCAAGACTGAGCAGGCCACTAAAGTTTCAAGGTCGCCAGATATTCCCGAAACTTCGGACCCAGATCCTTGCGCTTGAGGGCGAACTCCACGGTCGCCTGTAGAAACCCGAGCTTGTTTCCCGTGTCGAATCTCTTGCCTTTGAACCGATAGGCGGCGATGGGCTGCTTCTTCAAGAGAGCCCGCAGTCCGTTGGTGAGCTGGATTTCTCCCTTGGCATCCGGCCGCGTCTTCTCCAGCGC
>DASYRY010000121.1:0-10297 GCA_036004025.1 Candidatus Polarisedimenticolia bacterium
TGCAGCAATTCGGGCAGGGTGGCGGGGAGGTCGTTGTTCAGGTGCCCTTTGATACGAGAATCGATTTCATCCTTCGAGAGCCCGTTGAACCTGAGGTAGTTCTTCCAGATGCGGAAGAATTTCTTGTCCAGGTAGGACGAAGGAGACTGGACCAAGTCCCCGAACAGGAAGACCCCTTCCTCCTTCAGAGATCGATGGATGCTCTTCATGAGCTTGAGCTTTTCCTTGTCTGGAAGGTGATGCATGGCCATCGAAGAGATGGCCAGATCGTATTCCCGCATGAACTCATAGGTTCCGAAATCGGAGTGGATCAGGTTGACTCGATCCTTGTAGGGGAGCAGCTTCTGGCTCGCCACCTCCAGCATCTTCGGCGAGAGATCGATCGCCTCCACACCCGCCTCGGGAAATCGCTTCAGCACCTCGGAGGTCAGCTCTCCTGCACCTACCCCGAGCTCAACGATGTCGATGAAATCCCGACCCAGGGAAGTGAGGAAATAGAGCATTACATCGCTGATCTCCCTGTACCTCAGCACGACCTGAGGGAAGATCTGCTCGTAGCCCGGCGGGACATCCTCGAAAGTCTGTTCAATCTGGCGCAATGTTGCCACCTTGGGTTTCCTCCGTGTCTTCTCCCGGGGCTGTCATCTCAGCCCTCGGGGAAGAGTCCTATCTTCGCGAGGGCGCTCCCGACGCCGAACTGGCGGCGGTCCCCCGAATCGATTCCTCGAACCCTATCGCTCGCCCCTGGTCTTCCTGACGAGAGCGGCAAATCGCGAGAGCCTCGCGCATCGCCTTCTCGGCCAGGACCGAACATCCCATCTTGGCCACCGGCACGCCCCCCAGCGCCTCGACGACTCTTGAATCGCTGAAACCATCCAAATCATCCAGCGAGAGGCCCTGAATAAGCTCGGTCGTGACCGAGCCAGCTGCGATGGCGACCGCACATCCGAAGGCTTTGAACCGAGCTTCCGCGACTCGGCCGTCTACAACCCTCAAGCTCAGCTGCATCACGTCACCGTGAAGAGGATTCCCTACCGTCACCACTGCGTCGGCATTGGGAAGCTCGCCCGCATTTCTGGGATGTCGATAGTGTTCCATCAACCGCTCAGAGTAGTCCCGGTGCGTAAGCCATCTCCCCATTAAGGTTGGACGAAACGAGCCCTGGGCGAACCATCCGGGCTATCGAGTCAGGCGCCGGGTGCGGCTGCGGGCTGCATTCTGGAAAAGCCCTGGAGCACGCTGGGAGGTCCGGATACACCCTCCGGCCACTGCGCTGGAAGGCGTTTGGAAGGATATCGTGTTTACTTCCTTCGTCGCGTTATTCTAGTCATATGGGAGAAGAGGTGTCAAGGAATGAAGCTGCTTACAAGTCACTAAAATAGAATAAATTGCGATTTCGGAGCTGGATCAGGAGGCGCTTGACGAATCCCAGCTTTTGGCAGCTCTTCGGACTGTAGGATCGGGATCGGTTTCGGCCAGATTCCTCATGGTTTCTTCTAAGCCCTGAGATCGCAAATGCTTGAGCCCGCGCATGGCATTGAGAATCAGCTCTGCCTTTTCGGAGCCACCGAGCCCCAAGAATCCATCTAAATACTTTCGATCGAGCAGTTCAATGAGAATCCCCTGCCCGGAGGAATCTCCATTCCGAGCCAGCGACAGGGCTGCATTCCAGCGGACTTCAGGTACAGAATCCTTGAGAAGCGCCGCCAGTTCCCCGAGCCCAACTTTGCCAGACTTCCCGAGTCCGTAAGCACAGACCGACCTCACGGCCGGATCCGGATCGGTCAGGCCACTGACGAATATGTCCTTTGAATCAGCGACTTCCAGCTGGGCCAGCCCCCAAAGAGCACAAAGCCTCGTGTCGGGATCCTCCGCCATCGCAGCGCGCTGGAGTGGCACGACCGCCTCCATGGAGTGTGAGTCGCCGAGCGCCAACGCCAGGTAGCGTTTAACGCGTGTATCTTCCTCATGGCTTGCGGACGATTCCTCGAACGCCTTGACAAGCTCGTGGACGAGCCGAGGGTCCTTCACGGTAATGTCCCCTTTTTTCAGCAGATTGGACAATTCGAAGGCCGCCTGCCAGCGCTGGTTGAATCTACCCGTCCGCAGAGTTTGAAGATAGTCTCGAGCCGCCGGGGTCTTGCGAGTCGCCATCGTAAACAGGAGGAAGATCCCCACCAGGCCGGCCACCACCGCCAGCGGGAGCAGGAAGAACTGGGTAACGATGCTCGCGTCCGTGCGCTGTGCATTCTCATGAGACCGTTTTTCATCCGCCCCGTTCAAGTCTTCCCCCGTTCTAAGTATTTGCCTTCCTGCATCTCCACTTCGGCGACATGCAGGTCGAACTCGCGATGGGCCGCGTTGGTGGGAACTCCACGATAGATGGCGCCGCAACGATAGCAGACCGTGACCTGCTTGAGAAGGAAGTAGAGCCCCAGATCCAAGGCCAGACAGACCACCAGGCTCACCCCGTAGGTGAAAGGACTCAGGAGCGCTCCAATCCCGGCCACCGTGCAGCCGAGCCGCTGGTTGAAATCACGCTGCAGGTAGAATCGCTCCCCCGCACAGATCTGGCATCTGGAGATGGGGGACATCCCCCACGATTCCCGCCCTGGAAAAACAGGGAACCCGTGGCTGCAATACTCGCAGCGCCAGGAGCTTTCCTCGAGGGGCAGGGAACGCACCACCGATTTTTCACAACCCGGGCAAAGGAACTGGACTGTCACTTCCGATCCCACCCCTCGACCCTCACTGAGGGATTCCCAGGGATAGATAGAGGTAGCGGGAGAGAAGCTCTCCCATGAGCACGAAAATCGTGGCGACATAGAGCAATCCTGTCGCGGATTGAGTCGCGCTGACTCGAACGGTCCTCTCCACCAAGAATGCGAGGATCGCCGGTATCACGAGTCCGATGCCCACCCGTTGCCAATAGAAGAACGCAGCCACTCCCCCCGCTATCCGCCAGGCAGACATCCCTTCGAGGGCGGGCACCGGTCGTGCCCATGCAAGAGCGAACAGTCCCATGGCTCCGCGCAGGACGAGAGTGAAGCCCAGAAACCAGGTCATCCTCCGGAGATGCCGAACCGGAAGTCCGGGAATGACCAGATACCAATGGCCCAGGATCATGGCGAGGAAAACAGAACCGAGAAGGAGAGACGCCGTCGCAACGCTGCCAGGCACCATCCATCCCCCGAGCTCCAGGAGGGGCGAGCGCGGCAGGTAGGGGGTGCCTTTGTGGACGGCGATGGCGGCCAGGAAGATCGGCACGATCAGGCAGGGACGGAGCCAGGGGACCGGGCCCCAATGGGCGAGTAGCACCCAGGCCGAGCAGGCGAGGAGCGACGCCCACCCCGTGGGGCCGCGCAGCGCACCCCCTGCCAGGCCCGCCGCAAGAAGAAGGGAGGCCATCGCACCGGCAAACCTGTGGAATCCTCTTCCAAAGTCGTTCGGCTCGACCGTCAAAAGGGAGGCAAGCCCCCCCAGTGCCAGAATCGAGGCAAGCCACGAGAAGAACATGTCCCGCGCTTAACCTCCGATTTGCCACATGCGTCGATCCGAGCCCGGTTCGGAGTCACCTCCCATTTCGACGCATCCGCCGGGTCCCTTGTTCCTCACGGCCCGCCGCCAGATCGCCCCCAGCTCTTCGGAGGAGGAGCCAGACCGAAGCGGACCCCGAAGGTCGAGCTCTCCCTGATCGAACAGACAGTTCCGGATCTTACCGTCCGCCGTGATTCGCACCCGGTCGCAGCGGGAGCAGAACGGCTCCGTGATGGGATTGATAAAGCCCACCTCCCCCCTTCCGTCGGCAAAGGAGAAGGTCCGCGCCGGCGAGCTCAGGTCCAAGTCTCGCTTGGGGACGAGCGCATAGCGCGATTCGATCCGCCTTTTCACCTCCGAGCCCGGGACGAGATACTCCTTCCCGCGGATGGGCCCTCCTCCGATCGGCATCAGCTCGATGAAGCGGAACGACACATTCTTTTCCCTCGCCCATTCCACGAGGTCGAGCACCTCGTCATCATTCACACCGCGCATGAGGACCGCATTCACCTTGATGGGCGACAACCCGGCCGTCCGGGCTGCCTCGATCCCTTGGAGCACGCGATCCAGCGCATCCACTCCGCAGAGCTGCCTGAACCGATCCCTGGACAGCGTATCGAGGCTGACATTGATACGGCGCAAACCGGCCTGTTCCAGGGCCCCCGCGAGATCGACCAGGCGGGTGCCGTTGGTGGTGAGGCTCAGATCCTGGATCTCAGGAATTCGGGCCAGCTGGCGAACCAGCCGCGGGAGATCTCGGCGCACCAAAGGCTCGCCCCCGGTGATGCGCACTTCCCGAATGCCCAATCCCACTCCCACGCGGACCAGCTTTTCAAGCTCTTCATAGGAGAGAATCTCCTCCCGCGGCTGAAAGACCACGTCGGTGGCGGGCATGCAGTAAGGGCAGCGGAAGTTGCACCGGTCCGTGACCGACAGCCGGAGGCTTCGATGCACGCGTCCGTGGGTGTCCACGAGCGGACCCCTCACGGTCGCTCCCCTTCCCCTCGGGAGATGTGCTCGCGCCGGAGGATTTCCAGCATCTTCTCGAGGGAATCGACCTCGTCTTTGCCGTAGGCATGCAGCCGCTGGGTCCCTCGGGGTCCCGAGATCTCGAAGAAGCACTCCCAGGAGCCGTCCTGGCGGGGAAGAGTCCCCCAGCTGGCGTGAGGATACCGTCGGATTTCCACAATGAGGTGTTCCCGGTCTCTCATCGAGTCTTACTCCCCGCGATAGGTCACAGAGCTGTCGGGCGTCTCGTAAAGCTTGATTTCCACCAGCTGAGAAAACTGAGATTTGAGCTGCTCCCAGATCCACAACGTGATGTTCTCCGCAGTCGGGTTTTCCAGAGTGTCGTTGATGTTCCTGTGGTCCAGGCGATCCAGCACCTTCTCGCGCACCAGCGTCTCGAGGCGAAAGAAGTCCACCGTCATCCCCGTATTCGGATCGATGGGCATCTCCAGCGTGACGTGCAGCTCGTAGCTGTGGCCGTGCAGGTGGTAGCAGGGCCCTTCGTAGCGCGGCAGACGGTGGGCGGCCTCGAAGCGAAATCGCTTGGAGATCCTCATCGCCTCGACTCCCGCCGGGAAGACTTGGACCGATCGAGCCAGTCGATCACGGCCTCCAGACCGGGCCCGCCGCCCGCGTCACGCTCGATCTTCAGGGCGTGAAACCCTGCACCCCTGGCCCCCTCGAGGTCCTCCCGATCCTGATCGCCCACATGGAGCGCCTCTTCGGGGGAAACCCCGGCTCGCTGTGCGGCCATCCAGAAGATTCGTGGGTCCGGTTTCTCGCACGCCTCCAGTGCGGAAACCAGGATCGGCCCGAAGAAAGCTCTCAACCCCAAATCCCGCAGGAGGGCCGGCAGGCGGCTGTCCCAGTTCGAGACCACCGCCATCTGCAATCCCCTTTGTGAAAGCTCCTCGAGAATCGCGGGCACTTCCGGGAAGACCCTCCATGATTCAGGCCGGGCGAACCGATCGAATAGCTCGTCGGCGGCTCCTTCCGGAGCCTCGGCACCGCCGAGCTCCTCGACGATGAGAATGAGAAGCTCGCTCCAGTAGCGCCGCTCCCCATTCGCCGCGCGGCCGTAACGCTCGATCGACGGGCGCTCGAGGATCGACACCCACGCTCGCTCGAACGCCTGACCGACTTCGCGCGGGTCGCAAGGGAACCCGCGCCTCGTGAGCACCTCCGCGTAGATCGCTCCCACCGTTGGGTGCGGATGGAGCAGCGTCCCTCCGGCATCGAACGTGACGAGGCGAATCGCACTCGGACTCCCGCTCACGAGACCCGCCCCATGGCTTCCTCGGGCGCTTGGAGCAGCGCGACGATCTCCTTCCTCAAGGCCGCGACCTTTTGAAAGACTCCCCGTACGCGGAGGGTCGTGACGAGCGCTCCCGGCTGCAACGCGCCCCGGCACGTCATGCATTGGTGGGTCGCCTCCAACAGACAGGCCGTCCCAAGGGGAGCGAGCGATGCCTCCAGGCGGTCCAGGATTTGCTCCGAGAGATCTTCCTGAATCTGCAGCCGGCGCGCAAGAGCCTCGACCAGACGGGCCATCGAAGAAAAACCCGCAATGCGTCCCCCGGGAAGATACGCCAACGATGCCTTGCCCGTGAAGGGAAGGAGGTGATGCCGGCAGATGGACACGAAGCGGATGTCTCGCACCACCACCACCGCATCCGCGAAAGTCTCGGGAAGCGGCTCGAGCCTTGGAGCCTTTCCGGATCGATATCCCGCAAGGAGCTCCTCGCTCCATGCCCGCGTCACCTGCCTCGGAGTTTCCCGGAGATCGCGCGCGGAGACGATGGGGCCCATTCCTTCCAGGAACATCCGAACGCCCCGCTCCATCTTGCGCCGATCGAAGAGATCGGCCGCCGACTTCGCACGGGAACGGCGGCCTTTCAACACTTCCGCCTTTCGTTGGATGAGCTCAAGGGCAGACTCTCATCGTCCGACTCCTCGGAGAAGAGATGCCCCAGCTTCGATTCCTTGGTCTTGAGGTACTCCTCGTTGAAGCGATTGGGGGCGATCACTAGCGGGATGCGGCGTGCGATCGGAATTCCCCCGCGCACGAGCGCCTCGATCTTCTCGGGGTTGTTCGTGATGAGAGCTACCGACTTCACGTCCAGCGCCTTCAGGATCTTGACGGCGAGATCGTAGCTCCTGAGATCGTCCTCGAAGCCAAGTCTCTGGTTCGCCTCGACCGTGTCATAGCCTCGTTCCTGGAGGGAATAGGCCCGGATCTTGTTCATCAAGCCGATTCCTCTCCCTTCCTGCCTCAGATAGATCAGGATTCCCGCTCCGTCCTCCTGGATGAGAAGCAACGCTCTTTCCACTTGATCCCGGCAATCGCAGCGCAAGGAGCCCATCACGTCCCCGGTCAGGCACTCCGAATGAATCCGGACGGGAACGTCGGGTTTTCCTTTCACGTCACCGTGGAGAATCACCAGATGCTCCTTGCCGCCTGCCTCGTCCTGCACGGCCTGGACTTCAAATGTTCCGAAGCGGGTGGGCAGACTGGCTCGATCGCTGAACTTCATGCCGCAGGTGTCCTTCTCGGGATGGTGTTTTCTGGGCCGCTTTCCCCGACTTGGCAGCGGAGGCTCGATTATAGCCCCACTGACTCGCCGCATTCCTGAAACCGGGCATGAATCCGGGAGATTCCGGGAGAAGGGAGCAAATGAAAAGGGCGCAGAAGCGGTGATCCGCCGTTTCTGCGCCCCGTCCTCCGATCTCTTCTCGGCTATTCCACTTCCAGAATCATCTCCAGCTCGACACAGGCGTTCAGGGGAAGCTCCGACACACCCACGGCAAGCCGCGTGTGCTTCCCGCGCTCCCCGAAAACCTTCGTGAGCACGTCCGAGGCACCATCCAGCACCTTGGCGGAATCGTAGAACCCCGGCGCCGAAGCGACGTAGCCGGTCACGCGCACCACACGGCGCACCCGGTCCAAATCTTCCATCGCGGCCTTGGCGGCGGCCAGACAGCTCAGCGCCGCAAGCCGGGCTGCATCCTGGGCCTGCTCTTCGGTGACCTCCCGACCCACCTTGCCCACATATTTCAGCTTCCCGTTCTCCTTGGGGAATTTCCCCGACAGGAAGAGAAGATTTCCCACCCTTACCGAATTCACGTAGGACCCTAGGGGCTTGCCTACCTCTGGGAGCTTCCAACCCAGAGATTCCAGCGTCCTGTCAGCCTCTCCGGCCATTGGTCGTGCCTCCCAAGAGCTCTCGACGACCCTCCAGGAAGTCCCCCGCCGTGCTGCCCGGCGCGGGCAGAGGAACCCTGTCACGGGCCTCGATTCGCGGCCGTCATCTTATCACCGCGACTTGCAAATTCAAGGGTTTTTTGAACTTCCCGGCCTTGATGTTGCCATCGAAGGGGACGGTCTCTATATTCCCTTTGTCGCTTCGCCGGGGGAAAGGTGACCTCACTGCCCCGACCCACTTCCTCGAGACTCTTGTTGATTCCCCCTGCGCTTGCGGGGATGGCGGTCTTTCTCTTGTGCGGGTGCGGAATCATGAAGAAACCCGACATGAGCCGGACCATGGAAATCGCGCGACTCAGGAAGCCTTCGCACCCTCTCATCGTCATCCATGGGTTCCTCGGATCCAAACTGCGCGACCCGCAGACCGGCGAGGTGCTGTGGGGAACGATGGCCAACGTGCTCTCTCATGATCAAAGCCATCGGCTCGCCTGCTCCATCGAGTCCGGAGGGCCGGAGGCCGGCCACGAGGACCTCGAGCCCTTCGCTCTGTACGGAAGCCTTTGGGGGGTCGAGTACTACCGCAAGAGCATGCGAATCCTCCGGGAAGCTGGCGGCTACCAGCTCGGCGATATCGCGAACCCCAAACCGGGTGACAACGTGTTCGTCTTTCTCTACGACTGGCGCAAGGACATCGTCGATTCGGCCCAACAGCTCTCGCGAGCCCTGGACGGGCTGAAGCGCTCGCTGGGAGATCCCGATCTCAAATTCGATCTCCTGGCCCACAGCCAGGGGGGGCTTCTCGCCCGGTACTATGCCAAGTACGGCTCGAACGACGTCCTGGAGACGCCGGTTCTCTCGAGGCCGACGGGGGAAGGAGCCAGGAACCTCAACAAGGTGATTCTGCTGGGCACGCCGAACCAGGGAACCCTCGAGGCCCTCAGAATCCTTCACCAGGGGGTGAGGAAGGTATTCCGCCCCATGCCTCCCTCCGTGACCTTCACGATGCCCGCGCTTTACGAGATGCTTCCTCCCGCAGGGTCCGCCGTCTTCGCCGATCTCCAGGGGAAGCCCGTCCCCCTGGACCTTTATGATCCCGAAACCTGGATCCGGGAGAAGCTCTCGGTATTCTCCGACGAGGAACAAGAGGCGGTGAAATGGAAGATGCGATCGGCCGGTGCGAACCCCGCCTACCTGGACACCAGGAACAAGAAGAACCTGACCTTCCTGGGGCGGATCCTGGAGAGGGCCCGGCGCTTCCAGAGCGCGCTCGACGCTCCCTCGCCCGAAGGGCAAGACGTCGCCTATTTCGCGTTCGGCAGCGATTGCATACCGACACTGAAGTCAGCGGTGGTGCTGGAGGAGAAATCGGGACGGAAGATCTACTTCGAGCCGGAGGGGCACAGGCACGATCGAACCGGCGATCGCATGAGCCGCATTCTTTACGGCCCGGGCGACGGAACGGTGCTGATGGAGAGCCTCCTGAATCTCCCGGAAATCCATGGATCGCCGGCGGCCTCGCTGCAGGCAGGCGTCCATCTCAACTCCGCCTTCTTCTTCTGCGAGAGCCACGGGCTCCTTCCCAACAACCCCATCTTCCAGAGTAATCTGCTCTACCTGCTCTTGTACGACTCCCACCCTTATGCCGAGCACCTGAGCGGGCTCCCTTCCCCGTCGGCTCTTGAGACTCTAAGGCCCGCCGCCGACCCGCCGTGTGTTGTATAGCCTCAGGTACTCCAGGTGCGCGGCATCCTGAGGATACTGCTCTCCTTCAGGATAGGGATAAGCGGACATCCCGTGGAACGGGAGAGGCTCCACGGTGTCCGGGAACGCCGTGTTGGGATCCATGTCCTTGCAGTAGCCGTTGGAATAAAAAAGGAAGTCGCGCTTCCATCCCTTGGGTAACGTCGGCAATCGATCCGCCTTGAACTTCAGCGTGACCTCCTCCCCGCGGCCGAAAATCACGAAGCGGTCGTCCGTCTCGGTGAGCAGATCGGTGACGCGGCCGAGCCTGGTATACGCGCCCGATAGGTTCCTGAATGGAAAGGTCCGATCCATGATGGCGTAGTCGTAGACCAGCGGCTTCTTGCCATCGGGCGAATGCTCCCGCGGATATCCCCGGGAGTGAAGGTCGGCAAAGGAGGCGGGTAGCTTGGTGATCTTGGCGGAGTCCTTCCCCACCTGCGCCATGAAAATCTGATCCCAATAAATGCGCAGGTTCGTGGTGATCCGGAAGCGGGAATCGCTGAAAGGTCCGAGACGGCGCAGATCTACCGTCATCATGCGCGGAAGCCCCGCGGGATATCCCATGTCCTCGACCAAGCTCTGCCACTCACCATCCTCCCCCACGATCTCCAGCTTCGGGGAGAGCGGCTCGATCCCGGCCTGCTGGGCGGCCAAGTTGCTGGACGAATAGCCATAATCCACCCAGCCGTAGAGAAACAGGACCAGGTCGTCTTTCCCTTTCAGCGAAGAACCGAAATCGAGCGTGAGCGTATGAGTCTGAGCGTACCCCGGCAGGCGCTCCTCGAGCTGGAAGCGATCCGGATAGAC
>DASYRY010000122.1:0-9729 GCA_036004025.1 Candidatus Polarisedimenticolia bacterium
GGAACCGAAGGATTGCTCGACCTGATGGCCGAAGAGGTGGTGCCTCTGCGCCAAACGCTGAATTCCCTCCGGGATGAGACGGAGCGGATCCGGGGAGCCGTGTCGGAGCTGAAGGAGGCTTCTCCCCTGCTCCAGCAGCGAAGTGAGAGCAGCCTGCGCACCGCCGAATCGATCGCGGCCACTCTCGCGGAGCTGGGCAGCAAGCTCGAGGAGATCCAAGCGGGGCTATCAGGCTCCCAGGAATCGAAGGACGCCTTCGCGGAGGATCTGGTCCATCTCAAGGAATCGATTCTGGATCTCCGGGACGGCCTGGGTGGAATCCGGGAGGCCATGGAAGGGACCGCGCACCGCCTCCTCGCCGACTCGCGGCAGTCTCTGACGCCGCTCCAGGAAGAGATCCGGAAGCTCGCCGAAACGACGCGCACCATCCAGGACGCCCTGTCGGGATTGAAGGAGACCGTGACCCCGCTTCGCGACGCCTCCGGGAAGGCCGCCGAATCGGCGCGCGATGCCGCGGACGGTATCCTCTCCTTGCGGGCGGAGCTCCAGGGTCTGCGAGGCGCGATCGAGGAATCCCGGAAGTCCTCGCCGCCGCTCCACGATGAGATTCGCAAGATTCGCGAGGCCACGCAGGGACTGGATGACCGGCTGTCCGGATTGAAGGAGGCCGTCGTGCCCCTGCGCGACCTGGCGTCGCGCGCCGCCGAGTCGGCCGAGGCGGGAGCGGCCGGTCTGATGGCCCTGCGCGAGGAGACGCGATCCCTTCCCGGCGCGGTGCGTTCCTCCCGCGAGGAGCTGGAAGGCGCGCTGCGCAAGGACACGCAGGAACACTCCCAGCTGCTTCGCGAGATCGGCGGCAAGGTGCTGGAGGAGATCTCGCTGGTGCTCGCCGAGATGCGACGCTCCGCTTCCCAGGCTCCCGAGGCGCTCACGGGCCTGTCCCAGGAAATCTCGGGAGTCCGCGACGCGCAAAGGGAAACGGCCAAGACGCTCAAACGCCTTGGTGATCTCCTGGAGCAGAATCCCCAGGCGGAGCTGACGCTCTCCGCCATCCAGCAGATTCAGGAGAGGAACGAGGCGACCGGCGCCGGGCTCGCCACGCTCCTGGACATGGTCCGGCGCGGCGACGGCCTGATCAAGCAGATGCAGGAGTCGCACGATCGCGTGATCGAGGTCTTCGAGAGCCACCGGCAGGCGGCGCGGGAGGAAGAGGAGCGGATTCGCCAGCGATGGGCGCAGGAGAACAACAACCGTGGCGTCGTTCTCTACTACCGCGGCGCCATGGCGCCGGCGGAGGCCAGCTTCCGGAAGGCGATCGAGGTCGATCCGCGCTACGCCGAAGCCTGGAACAACCTGGGACTCGTCCTCTCGAGGCTCGGAAAGGCGGACGACGCCGCCGCGGCCTTCGAGAAGGCGATCGAGATCGACCCTGGGATGGGCGAGGTCTACAACAACCTTGGCTTCCTGTACCACACCTCGCTGCAATACGATCGCGCGCTCGAGATGTTCAACCAGGCTCTCCAGACGACCTCCGATTCCGCGGTGGCCTATACCAACCTGGGGAACACTTACTACAAGCTGAACCGTCACGATCAAGCGGTCCAGGCCTGGAAGCGGGCCCTCGAGCTCGATCCGCTGAACGAGAACGCCCGGCGCTGCCTGCGGATGTACCAGCAGGAGAACGCATGAAAAGCCCACTCGAGCTCTTCCGGCGCCTGGAGCGCGAGGTTCGCCTGGCGACCAAGCGCCTTCCCATCGACGCCTTCCTTCCGGCGCTCGATTCGCTGCCTACCGAGTTCCCGGATCCCCCCCCCTCGGCGATCCCCTCGCAATCCCGCGAGATGGGCGACTCTCTGGAATCCGACGAGGATCGTCGCGAGCGCCGGCGGGCCCGCCGCGCGAAGAAACCGGCTCCGCCCCCCGAGGGAGGTCCGCCCGCCAAGCTGGAAGACGAAATCCAGGAGTTCATGAACCGAGACAAGCGGGAAGGGACTCGTCCCGATGAAATCGCGGAGTTCCTGGGCGGCTTCGATCCTTCCGAAGGCTCCGAAGACTGACGCGCGGACAACGATCTTTTCGATGGCTTGCCCGCCGCCGTCTTCCGGAGTAATGTCATCCAACCGTTTAGTTAATAAAGCACCCGATCGGCCGCGTGCCTCAGGTCGTTCATGAAAAGAGCCTCTCCTTCCAGAAGAAGCCCCGCGGACACACGGCACGCGCTGCTCGCGGCCGGGACCCGGTTGTTCGCCGAGAGAGGATTCGACGGCGCTTCCGTGGAAGCCATCGCCCGACTCGCCAAGGCCAACAAGGCGATGATCAGCTACTACTTCGGAGGCAAGGAAGGGCTTTATCGGACGATCCTCGCAGAAACCTTCGAGCCCGTCCTGAAGAAGATGGAGGCTCTGCGACAGGTCTCCCGTCCCGCGCCGGAGCTTCTTCAGGCGTTCATCTTCTACTTCGCGGAGATGGTGGAACACCATCCGGATCTCCCTGCCATGCTCCTCCGGGAAGTGCTCTCCGGAGGCCGCCACCTGGACGCAAAGGCCCTGCACTATTTCCTTTCACTGTTCGCCGCGGTCCGGGAGATTCTCGAGGCAGGCGTGCGCCAGAAATCGTTCCGAGCAGTGGATCCGTTTCTGACACACCTGAGCGTCATCGGCGGACTCGTCTTCTTCTTCGCCACCCATCCCCTCCGGGAGCGGCTCGCCCGCGAGGGGAGACTCCCCGTGAAGCTGCCCAAGCCGGACGCTTACGTGCACCACTTCGCGCTTCTCATGACGCGGGCGTTGAAGCGTGAGGGTGCCGCGCCGGCGTCTTGGATCCGGAGGTGACCCGTTGAATCGCCCACCCGGTTTGCTTCTGCTCCTGCTCGTGATGGCCCCCTTCGGCTGCTCGCGCCGGGATGCCTCTTCGGAGCTTCGGATCTCCGGTCATGTGGAGGCCACCGAGGTGAGGATCGCCGCGAAGGTGGGCGGGAGGCTCGAGGTGCTGGCCGTCAAGGAGGGGGACGAGGTCAAGGCCGGAGCGGAAGTGGCCCGGATCGACACCGTGGACATTCGGCTCGCCTTGGAGACGGCCCGGGCCGAGCGCGGCCAGGCCGAAGCCGAATGGAAGCTTCGCCTGGCAGGGCCCAGGCGGGAGGAGATCGACGAATCGGAGGCGCTGGCGGACCAGCGGAGGGCGGATTTCGAGGCCGCGGAGCTGGATTCCAAGCGCATGCAAGGGCTGCTCGATTCGGGGTCCGGCACTCCCAAGGCCAGGGACGACGCGCTCGCCCGGCGGGATTCGGCCGCCGCGGCGCTGCGGGCCGCGCAGGAGCGCTTCAAGAAGCTCAAGGCGGGAACCAGGAAAGAGGAGATCGCGGCGGCCCGCGCCCGGCTGGAAGCCGCCCAGGCCCGCATCACGCAGCTGGAGCAGCAGGTCCACGACTCGGTCGTCCTCGCTCCGGTCTCGGGAATCGTGACCGAGAAGCTATCCGAGCAGGGAGAGCTGATTCCCGCCGGGACTCCCTTGATGATCGTGACCGATCTCGCGGGGGCTTGGCTCACCACCTACGTGGCGGAGCCGGACCTCGCTCGCATCCGTCTGGGCCAGAGAGTGGAAGTTCGCACCGACTCCGGCAAGAAGCGCGGCGGCACGCTCTCCTTCATCGCCACTCAGGCCGAATTCACTCCCAAGAACGTCCAGACCCGTGACGAGCGGGTCAAGCTGGTCTTCAGAGTCAAGGTGCAGCTCGACAACGCCGACGGCCTGTTCAAGCCGGGGATGCCCGCCGAGGCTGTGTTTCGGGGACCGGAAGGAAAGCCATGAGCGCTTCGCACGATGACCCCGTCCAGGTCGAGGGTCTCACCCGCCGTTACGGCGGCCTGACAGCCGTGAAAGATCTGACGTTCCAGGTCCGAAGGGGGGAGATGTTCGGACTCATCGGACCCGACGGCGCGGGGAAGACCACGGCACTTCGGGTCATTCTCGGCCTACTGCGCCCGCACGGGGGCCGCGTGAGCACTTGCGGGCTCGAGCCCGCCCGCGACCGGCGGAAGCTCTCGGAAAGGATCGGGTACCTCTCCCAGAGGTTTTCCTTGTACGGAGATCTTTCCGTGGACGAGAACATCGCATTCTTCGGCGAGATCCATGCGGTCCGCGGATGGCGCACACGCCGCGAGGAGCTGCTGGAGATGCTTCGGATGACCGCCTTCCGCGACCGTCTCGGAGACCGTCTCTCCGGCGGCATGAGGCAGAAGCTGGCGCTCGCGTGCACCCTCATCCACACACCGGAGCTGCTCGTGTTGGACGAGCCGACCACGGGCGTCGATCCGGTCTCGCGAAGGGACTTCTGGAAGATCCTCGTAGGACTGCAGCGCCAGGGCCTCACGCTGCTGCTGACCACGCCCTACCTCGACGAGGCGGAGCGCTGCGAGAAAGTGGCCCTTCTCGATCGAGGAACCCTGCTGGCTCTGGACTCACCCGATCACCTGCGCGAGCTCCCCGGCGGCTCCACGCTGGAGCTGCTGGCGTCGCCGCGACAGCAGGCGGTGAAACTGCTGAGGGACGATTCCCAGATCACGGAGATCGAGACCTTCGGAGAGCGGCTGCACCTGAGGCTCCAAGACGTGCCGGTGCCGCGCGCAGGACCCGAAGCGGAGAGGATCTCGCGCCTGCTGGAGGCGTCGGGCGTCCGCATCCAGTCTCTGCGCGTCACCTCCCCGACCCTGGAAGACGTCTTCATCGCCAAGATACGAGAAGTTCGGAAAGCCCGGCCCCATGAGGAGACGCAGACATGAAGCCCCCGGTACGCACGAAAGCGATCCCGATCGTTCTCATCGGGTGCGTGGCCTTCATGGGAGTGGTCTTCGGACAGGAAGGCGCCGAAAGACCCTCGAATGCCACGACTCTCCGGCTCAGCCTGGAGGAGGCCCTCCAGAAAGCGCGCGAGGCCTCCCCGCCTCTTCGCCGCCTGGACGCCCTCCAGAGAGGCGCCGAGGCTCAGCTGCGTGGAGCGAAGGCTCAGCGCCTGCCCCAGGTCGACCTCTCGGCCCAGGCGTCGCGTTTTTCCCACGTCCCCGAATTCGTCGCTCTCTTCCCCCCTCCCCAGGGTCCGACCGTGATCTTTCCCGATTTGCCGGACCGCTACTCAGGAAGGATCGGTCTCACAGTGCCGCTCTACACAGGAGGGCGGATCGCGGGAGAGATTCTCTCGGCCGAGAAGGAGAGCGCCGCGGTGGCCGACGAGCGCGCCTCCGGCGAGAAAGACCTCGATCTGGAAGTGACGGCGGCCTATTGGGAGCTGCTCATGGCGCGCGAGTCCGCGCGCGTCCTGGGAGAGGCAGTGGCCTCCTACGAGGCCCACCTCCACGATGCGCTCGCCCGTGAGAAGAACGGCATCGCGGCGCGCAACGAAGTCCTGGCGGTTCAGGTGGAGCGCGACGCGGCGGAGCTGGCGAGACTTCGCGCCGAGAACGATGCGGAAGTGGCGCATGCCGATCTCGCTCGGATCCTCGCGCTGAGCTCCGGCACGAGGATCGAGCCGACGGCCATCCTGGAGCCTGCGGCCGCGGCGATGGAGGATCTCGAATCCCTGGTCGACGAAGCCCTGCGGAACCGGCCAGACCGCGAGGCCCTCAAGGCGCGCGTGGCGAGCTCCGAGGCAAGAGTCCGAGCCTTCCGGGCGGAGCGCTATCCGCAAGCGAGGTTTTCCGCGGGCTACGAGGTCCTCGACCCCAACCTGCGATACTTTCCGCCGGCGGAAGGGTGGCACGATGATTGGGACGCTTCGCTGAGCCTCTCCCTGCGGGTTTTCGACGGCGGGCGCGCCTCGGCCTCCGTCGCCCAGGCAGAGGCCCGGACGGAAGCGGCCCACCAGGAGCTCGAGGGCCTCGATCAACGGATTCGCTTCGACACCACCCGTCGCCACCTGGAATTCAAGACCGCCCTCGCCGAGGTGGATCTGGCGGAGAAGAGCCTCGACTCGGCGAAGGAGAACCGGCGCGTCGCTTCCGAGAGGTTCCGCGCGGGCGTCATCCCCTCCTCCGAGCTGCTCGACGCCGAGACGGCGCTGCTGCGCGCCGGCCTCCAGCGGACGGCGAGTCTCACGCGCGAGCGCCTGGCGCTGGCGCGCCTGCAGCGCGCCGTGGGAAGGTAGCGCCGGGATGCCCGCGCCGGTCGAGGTCTCGCACCTCTCCAAGCAGTTCGGATCCTTCAAAGCGGTCGATGACCTCACCTTCTCGGCCGGAGCGGGGGAGATCTTCGGCCTGCTGGGCAGCAACGGAGCCGGGAAGTCGACCGCCATCCGCATGCTCTGCGGTCTGCTCAGACCGACGGGCGGGTCGGCCGCGGTCCTGGGAATCGACGTGGCTTCCGCTCCCGAGCGCGTGAAGCGTGAAATCGGCTACATGAGCCAGCGCTTCAGCCTCTACGACGATTTGACCGTTTCACAGAACCTGCGCTTCTTCGGAGGCGTCTACTCCCTCCGGGGAAGGAGCCTCGCCGCGCGCGCCGAGGAGGTGCTCGCGATGGCGGACCTCGTGGGTTTGGAAGATCGCATCACGGCGGGGTTGCCGGGCGGATGGAAGCAGCGGCTTGCGCTGGCCTGCGCGCTGCTTCATCGTCCGCGCGTCCTCTTCCTGGACGAGCCCACCGGCGGCACCGACCCGATATCGCGCCGTCAGTTCTGGGAGATCATCAATCGGCTCGGCGCGGACGGTGTGACCGTCCTCGTGACCACCCACTACCTGGATGAAGCGGAGCACTGCCACCGAATCGCCCTCATGCACGAGGGACGCCTCGTGGCGCTCGGCAGCGTCACCGAGCTGAAGGAAGTGTTCGCGGGAAGGGCCATTCTCGAGGTCTCCTGTCCCCGGTACTTCGAGGCTCTGGAAGCACTGGAAGGGGAGGCCTGGGTGAGGGAGGCGTCCGTCTTCGGCACGCGGCTGCACCTCGTGGTAAACGACGCCGAGGACGCGAGGCCAAGGGCGCTGGCGATCCTGGAGGCGCGGCGAAACGTCCCCGCTTCCTTGGAGCAGATCCTTCCTTCCTTGGAGGACGTCTTCATCCATACGATCGAGACGGGGACGGGAAAGGAGGGAGCGTGAAGAAGGCCTGGGCGGTGGCGCGCAAAGAGGTGCGGCAGATCGTCAGGGATCCGCTCACCATGATGATGCTGCTCGGGGTTCCCGCCTTCATGCTGCTGCTCTACGGCTACGCGCTCAACTTCGACGTCCGGCACATCCGCCTCGCCGTGCAGGATCGGGACCGCTCCGCCGCCAGCCGCAGCCTGGTCGCCTCGTTCGTCAACTCCACCTACTTCGACCTGGCGCTGGACCTTCCCGCCGGCGCGGACCTCGAGCGAGTCACTCTCCTCCGGCAGGCGATGGCGATCCTGGTCATTCCGGAGGAATACTCGCGACAGCTCGCGGCGGGAAGGAAGTCCCCGGTTCAGCTCATCCTGGACGGAACGGACGCCGCCACCGCCTCGACGGTCCTGGGGTACGCTTCGGCGCTCGTGGCCGAGGCCAACGCGGAGCTCGTCGCTCGCAGCTTCCCGGAGATCGCGTCCTCGCGCGCTTCTCCCTCCGGCTTCCGGCCCCGCGTCTGGTACAACCCGGAGCTGCGCTCGACCAATTTTCTCGTTCCCGGCCTCATGGGATTCATCCTGATGCTCACCGCCGTGCTCTCCACGGCGCTTTCGGTGGTGCGCGAGAAGGAGCGCGGGACGCTGGAGCAGATACGCGTCACCTCCTTGCGTCCGATTCAGCTCATCCTGGGGAAGACGCTGCCCTACCTCGTCATCTCGCTCCTCGCCTCGGGCCTGATCCTGGTGGCGGCCCGGTCCCTGTTCGGAGTGGAAGTGAAGGGCCCCCCCGGCGCCCTCTTCCTCGCGACGCTTCTCTATCTGGTGGGGGCCCTGGGCTTCGGATTGCTCGTGTCCACCCTGGCCGATTCCCAGGCGATGGCGTTCCAGGTCGGCGCCCTCCTTTCGATGCTGCCCGCCATCTTCCTCTCGGGCTTCATCTTCCCCATCCGCTCGATGCCCGTCATCCTCCAGGCCATCACCTACGCGGTGCCGGCGCGCTACTACCTGATCGTGCTGCGGGGGGTCATCCTGAAGGGCGCGGGCCTCTCGCCCTATCTCGAGCCGATGCTCTTCCTGTCTCTCTACGCCGCCGTGGTAAACGTCGCGGCGTACGTCCGGCTTAGCCGCGACGAGACGGCGGCATGAACCGGCTCGGGCGGATCGTCGTGAAGGAGTTCCTCCAGCTGCGGCGCGATCGGCGGATGATCCCGGCGCTGATCTTCGGGCCGCTGTTCCAGCTCCTGGCCTTAGGGTATGCCGCCAACAGCGATGTGAGCGACATTCCTATGCTGCTGGTGGACCAGGATCGGAGCGCGGCGAGTCGGGCGCTCGTGGAGAGGTTCACGAGCTCCGGCTACTTCCACGTCGTGGGGAGCGAGGAGAGCCTGGATGCGACGGATCCCTGGCTCATCAAAGGAGACGCGCAGGTCGTCCTGGTGATCGGAGCGGGATACTCAGAGGCGGCGGCCGCGGGCGGCGAGGGGCGGGTCCAGCTGCTGGTGGACGGAACCGACTCCAACTCGGCCGTCCTGGGACTCGGATACGCTTCGCGCATCGTCTCGACGGAGATTCTCGATCGCGCGCGCAGGAGCTCGCGGGCTTCGACGGCGGCGATCGCCGCCACGGGCGGCGCAACCGCGCGCAGGGCGCCTCCCGGCCAAATCGAGCTTGCGCCCCGAGTCTGGTACAACCCCGATCTCAAGAGCCGCTGGTTCTACGTGCCCGCCATCCTCGCCCTGACCCTGATGCTCACCACGATGATCCTCCCCTCGATGGCCGTGGTGCGGGAAAAGGAGATCGGCACGCTCGAGCAGATCATCGTCACTCCCATCCGCCCCTGGGAGCTGATTCTCGGCAAGCTCCTCCCCTTCGCCCTGATCGGCGTGATCGACTTGATTCTGGTGACGTTTCTCGTCGTGCATCTGTTCGAGGTGCCGTTACGGGGCGATTTCGCGAGCCTGCTGGTGCTCACGCTTCCTTTTCTGATGACCACGCTGGGGCTGGGGTTGCTCGTCTCGACGCTCGTGCGCAACCAGCAGCAGGCGATGATGACCTCGATGTTCTTCTTGATGGTGCCGATGATCTACCTGTCGGGGCTCATCTTTCCGATCGAGAACATGCCCTCGGTCATCCGCGGGGTCACCTATGCGATCCCCTTGCGGTACTACAGCGTGATCATCCGGGGAGTCTTCTTGAAAGGAGCCGGACTCGAGACCCTGTGGCCCGAGATGCTCATCCTCACCGCGTTCGGCTCGACGGCGCTCCTTCTCGCCTCGCTGAGGTTCCGCAAGCGTCTCGACTGACCCCTCGGGCGGCCCGGCGGTCCCCGATGATAGGATCGGGGCCGAAAGGGGGCCCATGAAGCAGTACGGCATCTTTCACCCTTTGGCTCTCTCCTTTTTCTCGCGCTCCCTCTACCGTGACGTGGCGGAGAACTGGAGGGGCACCGGCTTCTTGTACCTGCTTCTGCTCCTCGCCTTGTGCTGGATTCCTCCGATCGTGAAGTTTCATCGCATGACCTCCGGCGTGCTCCTGACGCTGGGTCCGGCGGTCCTGGAGCAGGTGCCCACAGTAAGAATCCGGGGCGGCGAAGCTTCGATCCAGGAACCCCAGCCTTACTCCGTCACGGTTCCGGGGAGCGACACTCCCCTTCTGGTCAT
>DASYRY010000123.1:0-5004 GCA_036004025.1 Candidatus Polarisedimenticolia bacterium
CTCGACTCCGAAAGTCTTCCCCGGATGCTGATCAGCCCACTGCGCCTCTGGCGTCTGATCTCCACTGCAGTCGTGCTGCGTCTGGGGGACCACCACGCCATGGAGGCGCTGTTGGGCGACGTGAGTGAGCTCGTGGCCTAAGAGTTCCCTACCGGCTGGAGTCGCGGTGGTGAGCCGCCCTTCAGCGAAGCTGATCACGCTACCGTGGGTCACGGCATGGGCCTGAGCGGATCGAGAGACCTCGACGGCTCGTGCGTCCGTACGCAGCTCGGTCCCCTTGAGTCCTACGCCGAGCACAGGCTCTGCCGCTTCACGAGCCTCATCGAGCAAAGGGCCCTCAGCAACGTATGGAACTAATTTGAGCTTCACTGCGATCTGCTTTCCCATCGACTCCGCCTGACCTTCGGCACGGTCGTGTCTTCGATCCGAATGGTGTTCGTCGGTTCCGGACGGTTCGGAAGGAGGCCGCTCGATCCTCACGGCTCCCGACGAAAGGTCCCGGACAGACGGAGAACCGGCGACGGCCGATGAGGCAATCGAATCGGCTTCTCTCTCGCCGGGGCTGTCGGCAGACGCCACCTGCGCGATGCGGGGCTTTCGGGGAAGGCCCGCGCGTCGTTGTTGAAGAACGTGGACCAGTTCGTGAGCCAGGAGAAGCATCCCCCTCGCACTCCCCAGTGCGTGGTGACCCCGGCCGAAGACGATGTGTTCGCCCGTCGTGTAGGCGAGCGCCCCGACCGATCGAGCGGACTCCGCCGCCTCGGGGCCTTCGTGGACCCGAGTCTCGCCCAGGCTCTGTCCCAGCAAGTCCTCGAAGAAGAGCCTCGTCTCCGGCTCCAGCGGCCGACCGGGGGAAGAGAGAGTCCGATGGAGAGCGGCAGGCCTGTCCGTTCCAGGGGAACCAGATGCCGGCCTGCGCTGAAGGAACCCCTCCGGTTCCTCCGAGCAATCCGTGCAGGATCCATCCCCGGATCCGCGAGGGCAGGCGCACTTCCTCTGGAGCAACCCCAGGACTGCGCGGTTGCCGACCGCGCGGGCCATGCCCGGCCACGGCGACACGACTCCCTTGGCGGTCCTCCCCTCAGAGGCCTCATTCAGACGTTGAAGCGCTCGACTCTGCATGGAAGTTCATGGATTTAAAGGACTTGATTGCCGTGAAGATCTTAAGCTAAGTGCTCGACCCCGTAAATACCGTGACGTATTTCCGCTTCGCGGAAATGGTCACTCGCGGCGTCTGGCCGGATCTTTTCGCGTGATGTCGCTCCTTGCCTCCCGCAAAAATCTCTCGGCCATACGTCCGCGTATTCTCGGAATCGAACACTAAGTGATGACGGCGTTCAGTGGGTTCCAGAAGTTCGTGGGGACCGGAATCCCGGTAGGCCGTTCATCTGGCGCGAATGGCCCCCGTAGCAGGTTTCCCATCAGGACAAGGTTCTGCGGCGCGGGCGCCATGTCGGGCAAAACCACCACGCTGAACCTCTTTTGACCCGTGGCATTGTTGATCACCACATTGGACGTGATCACGCAATGCCCGGGTAGAAGCATGAGCACCGTCGGGAACACGCCACTAGCATTTCGGACGTAGTTGGAATTGAAGGTCACGGAGCGCTCAGCGGCCACATCCTGATTCCATAAGAGAACGCCGGGACCGGATTCCAGTGAGACCGCCCCCACCGAGGAGATGCGGTTATTGACCAAGTGGACCCCCATCCTAACACTGCCGGGTGATTGAGCCCCTGTCTCCTCGAGGCTGCGAAGGATGTTCCAAAGGCCGATGAGCCGCTTCGGGACCAACGAGGAAGTGTCGATCGGGATTTCATTGAGATTCCCGCCTAGGACATCGACGTTGCTGGCAGGCGGGGCGTTGCGAGGTTCGGGATAGGATCGGCCGAGCGTCGTGCCGAGGATGACCATTGGGTCGCTCAAGAAAGCATCCGGTTGGATGAAAGTCCTCAGCCGGTCCTTGGTAGCGGTGAAGGAGAACGCGGAAAGCGGAGAGTTGAACCAAAACCCTGAGTACGAGTCGACGACCGAGTTGTCCTCGACCCGGATGTCATCACCTTCGGCATGGACCAGGACCGCGGCGCTGAGCTTGGAGAACCGGTTGTCACGCACCAAAAGAGAGTCAGCGGAGGTCCTTCTGAATTCGCCTGATAGATCGAACAGGTTGCTCGCGGCGTCGATGTTGAAAGACCTCGCGCTGACTGATTGGGCGATGAGGATGCCCAGAAATACCTTGAACTGGAACTGATCACTCGACATCTCGATGGGCCCCGACCCCTGGTTTTCGAAGAGGCAACGCAGGACCGACATCTTCCTGACCCCTCCGGTTGCCAGGATTCCCGCGCCGAACTTGGCGGTGAACGTTGGATCGGGATTGAGACTCTCCGGGAACGTGAAGCGACAGTCCTCCACGGTCAGGTCGGCGCTCTCGACGGCGCGAACCCCGATGCAGGCGCTGAAGGCATTCTCCACCGGGTCTCCAAGGAAGAGCAAAGGCATGAAGGTGTCGCGGAGGCCAAGCCACATGCGGTCGATGGAAGTGACCAATGGACAATCTCCGAGCCTCAGGTCAAGCCTCCTCAAAGTTACCTTCTCTGCACCCATGATCACGATGAGCCCCTGTGTGAAATCTCCGTTCTCGTCCGCCGCGCTGAGCTCCACGCCTCCGCTGCAGGCCTCGATTGTCAACCTGCTGCGAGTGGAATTCAGGACGAGCGAAGCCGGCAATCTGTACTGGCCCGGTAGAAGGCAGACCGTGGCCGGAACGTTCTCTGGGAGGCCATCGATGATGCTCTGCAGCGTCTTGTCGGCAGTCAGGTCCTCCGGTCGCACCACCACCGTGCAACACCCTGCCCCCCCGGAAGGCTTCCTCTTCGTCAGTTCTACGAGGTCGTCGAATTTCTCTCGGCAATCATGAGCGACCTTCCCCAAGGGGGACGTCGGCGTCCCACTCCAGGAAATCACTGCCAGCGAGCAGGCCCAGCGGCGGGGTGCGTCCGGAGGCTGCGGGCCGTCCAGGTAGCGTGCGGGATAGACCACGGCTGCCGTGGCCTCGACCGCGGGGCGCACGGCGAAGGCCCAGGATGCCCCGGAGTTGAAGGAGCCGTTGGCGGTGGTCGTCGTGAGCGTGACGGTGAGCCCGGTGTCTCCGAGCGTCACCGCGCTCCCCGCCGTGAAGGACAGTTCTGCTTCCCAGATCCGGAGGTAGAGGCGCGTCGCCTTCCCGCGGCTGAGGATCTCGGCGTCCGGTGCGGACGTGAGCTCGACGGTCTGCGTGGTCGGGTCATAGGCCGACGCCAGGGTCGTAAGGTGGCCGGAAGCAGCCGCGACGTATTCCCCGTTCGCGAGTTTGATCTCCGCAGCCAGTACCTCCACCGCCTGATCCTTTCGTGGCTGGCGGTGCTCGTCCGGCGGCGGCGACTGGAGCTTCAGCTTCTTGTCGTTCGTGCCGCCGACGACCTCGACCCGGTAGAGGAACGAGGCGTTGTCGAAACCCCAGAGGACCTTCCCGGGACCGGAGACGCGCACTCGGATCAACTGGTTCTCGGCGCTGAGCACCCCCGCGGTGGGCTCGGGATCGCAGTGGCTGGTGCCGGATTGCTGCGCGGTGAAGCCCACCTGGAGACGCGCGAACGGGAGAAGCCTCCTGGTCTTCTCGTCGAAGCCGAGGCCCTCGCCGTTCCATACGGTCTTCTGGGCGGAGAGTGCAGCATCGCACTTGGTCACGCCCGCGGATAGAGCTCGCCTTTCAATGCGCTGGACGATGCGGCCACGCTGCGTGGTGTCCGGTCCGCCCAGCGCTATGTCCCTGAGGCTGGAGTCCTCGACCGCGCTCACCTCCCGTTCTTCGAGGTCGAGGTAGATGTACTCCGGCGCCGCCGGCATCGTCGCCGGAAGGGAGCGGGGCAGGCCGACCCCGTCCGGCTGGCCCGAGTACAGGACGTCGCCGGGGAGCTCCACTCGAATACCGCCGACGTACATCGTTCCGGCCTTGATCCGAAAATCGAAGGAGTCGAGAGGGGCCGTGAAGTCGACCCGGTACCCGTCGTCGGGCGTCCCGACCGGGCCGACGAAGTCGAGCGCTTCGCGGCGGGTCTCTTCGCTCAGGATCTCTTGGGCTTCGTTGAAGTCGGCAGGGACCGTGACCCGGCCCTGCTGTGCCGCCACGGAGCGGTACTGCTGTTTCTCGTCGAAAGACAGACGTTCTCGATCGCTGGGCATGAGACTCTCCCCGCTTAACTGATTGCCTTCCCGCGCCCCTGACGGCCTCGTTCATGTGACATGGATGAGTACCGGTATGAGCCCGATGGGCATGAACTCCTGGAGCTTGATCCGGAGGCTCCGCTCCTTGATCGCCCGCCGTTCGCAGGCAAAGGCCCCCATCTCCGATCCGTCCTGAGCCCCCTGGGTGATGGATCCTCTGTCCCCGGAGCCGACGATCTGCGCATCCGCTTCGTCCAGGACCTGCGCATATCCGGGGAAGCCGAAGAACCTCGCGGTGAAGATCGGTGCGCCGGCCGGGATCTCCACGCTCTCGTACTGGCGCGGGAGCACGCTCCCCGTCACCCAGGCACTGAAGCGGACGCAACCGCGCTGGACGTCCTCGACGGCCGCGACTCCATCGAGGATCGTCTCGCTGGCCCTGAGCCGGTGCACAGAAGCGGCGCCCATCACCGTGACGCGCTCGAGGGCGACCTCCCCATCGGCCAGCGATAGCGCCGGGTCGGAAGTGGCGGCGGTCGGGATCGCCTGCACGATGCTGTCCCGGACCTCCAGCGACTCGACGATTCCGCCCGCACGAGCGCGCACCGGCCCAACGATGGATCGCTCGATCATCAGGCGCCGGATGCGGCCTTCGATCCACAGCCGGACCGGTCCGAGTTGCCGGCCATCCACGGCTTGTTCGAAGACCGCCCCTCCGCCCGTTCCGGAGGTCCCTGGATCGAGCGTGACGCAGCGGAGGGCGACGAGGGCGAATTCGCCCTTCAGGACGACGTCGCC
>DASYRY010000124.1:0-11308 GCA_036004025.1 Candidatus Polarisedimenticolia bacterium
AATTGAAGGCCTTCGACCCCGACCGCCTCTTGGGTGCCCTGGCGGCGAGAATGCGTTTCCTCTTCTCCCCCGCGTTCCTGGTCTCTTCCGCCCTCCTCATCCTGCTCGCGGGCTTCACCGCGGCCGCCAACGGACCTGCTATCGCCCGTGACTTCTCACGTGTGTTTCAGCTTCACACGCTTCTCTTCGCCTGGCTCACCGTCTTCCTGGTCATCACGGTCCACGAGTTTTCGCACGGACTCACCTGCAAGCATTTCGGCGGGAGCGTTCATGATCTCGGTTTCCTGCTTCTCTACTTTCAACCTGCCTTCTATTGCAACGTGAGCGACGCCTGGCTCTTTCCCGAAAGGTCCAAACGCCTCTGGGTGACCCTCGCGGGGGCCTACTCCGAGCTGCTCGTCTGGGCCATGGCAATCTTGGTGTGGAGGGTCACGGATCCCGGCACGGGGCTGAGCTACATGGCTCTGGTGGTCGTGGCGACTTCGGGAATCCGCACCCTGTTCAACCTCAACCCTCTCATCAAGCTCGATGGTTATTACCTCTTGAGCGATATGGTTCGAATTCCCAACCTGAGGAGAAAGGCCTTCGCCTACCTGGGAGACCGAATCCGGCGACTGGGAGCCGGCGCTCCCAGGATTTCGGGGGCGAGCCCGCGCGAGCGCAGAGTCTTCCTCACCTATGGGCTCCTTGCCAGCGCCTATTCCTGCTGGCTTCTCGGGATCGTCGCCTTCTATCTTGGCGGGGCCCTCGTGCGGAACTATCAGGGATGGGGGTTCCTGCTGTTCGTGGCCTTGTTCGGCGCAATCCTGAGCCGTCCCATCGGGAACACGCTGCATGGGCTGCGCGCCGCTCCCGAAAGCCCGGAGAAGCCAAGGCGCCGGTGGGTCGGGCTGGTGAAGTTCCTCGTCCTTCTGCTGCTCACCGCAGGCGTCCTGTTTTTCGTCCGCATGCAGCTGCGGGTTTCGGGGGAATTCACCGTTCTCCCGGTCAGAAACGCCGACGTCCGATCCGCCGTCGAAGGGATCGTGCAGGAGGTGCACGTGGAAGAGGGTGCCACCGTCCGGGAAGGCGATCCCATCGTGCTCCTCTCCGACCGCGACTTCCAGGCCGATCTGCACATGCTCGATGCGCAGATCGAGGAGAAGCAGGCCAGGCTCAGGATGTTCAAGGCCGGTCCGAGGGTGGAGGAAGTCCAAGTCGCGATCACCGCCGTGGAAAAGGCCGGGGACCGGTTGACCTACGCCCGGGCTCAGCTGGACCGCCTCAGGACGCTGTTCGACGACGGGCTCCTGTCGAAGGACAAGCTCGAGGAAGCCGAAGAGCTCGTCTCCGTCCGGCAGAACGAGATACAAGAGGCGCAGGGGAAACTCCGGGTCCTGGAAGCGGGGAGCCGTCCGGAAGAGATCGAGGCCATCGGAGCGGAGATCGCCCGCCTGACGGCGAATCGGAGCTACGTGCAGGATCAGCTTCGTTCCGTGAAAGTCGCCAGCCCCATCGCGGGGATCATCACGACTCCCAAGCTGAAGGAGATGATCGGACGGCAGGTGAAGAAAGGCGATCTCATCGCCAAGGTGCAAGCGTTGAACACCGTCAACGTCGAGATCGCCGTGCCGGAGAAGGAGATCTCCGACGTACGGGTGGGGCAGAAGCTCGTCCTCAGGGCGAGGGCGCTTCCCGACGTCAGCTTCGCCGGCACCGTCGCCTCCATCGCACCGACCGTCGCCGTGCCGGGAGAGGGGCAGATCGAGAGGACCGTCACGGTCTCGACGATTCTCGATAATGCCTCGTTCCGTCTCAAGCCCGAGATGACCGGCAACGCCAAGATTCTCTGCGGCCGCCGGCGCCTCATCGAGCTGGTGAGCCGAAGACTCACGCGCTACCTGAGGGTCGAGTTCTGGTCGTGGTGGTAGTCTGAGCCCTTGAGCCAGCGCGCCCCTTCCACCGTCATCGTGATGGTCGAATAGTCCTCCTCCACCTTCCCGGTGAGCACGAACGGCCGCGTGGTGGTCAGCATCCGGCAGAACCGCGCGTAGGCGCGGGGAAAGAATGTCGTCTCGTAGATGTCCGTCGTGTCCTCGAACGAGAGAAACTCCATCGGCTCGCCTTTCTTCGTCTCCACGAGCTTGCCGGTGATGAGCCATCCCACCGTGCTGACCCGTTTCCCCACGTGACGCGCCAGGTCCACGGCGGGAACGTGGCGGATCTGCGCCAGCTCCTTCCGATAGAGTGTCAGAGGGTGGCGGCTCACCAGGAAATCGAGCGTGTCCGCCTCGTCCTGCAGAATCTTCTCCTCGCTCACCTCGGGCGGGGAGGGCAGATCCGGGCGCTCCGGCTCGAACAGCGTGAGCTGCCGGCGACTTTTCGCCGCCCTCCCCTCGGCGTGGGCGAGCAGCCGCCACATCAGCGCCGGACGGCTGCGGCCGGATGCGATAGAGTCGAAGCAGCCGGATCGGATCAGCAGCCGCACGTCCGATGGATCGGCGTCCACCCGAGCCAGGAAGCTCTCCAGCGAGCGGAACGGCCCGCCCCGGCGGCGCTCCTCCAGCAGCGCGGCGATGCCCGCCTCCTTGAGGCCCTTCAGCTGCATCAGTCCCACCCGCAGATCCCCGCCCGCCGCATGATTCTTGAATCGTGTGAGCCCCGTGTATTCCTTCTCGGAGGCGTTCACGTCGGGGAGGAGCACTTCGAGCCCCATGCGGCGCGCCTCGGAGATATAGGCGAAGGGCGAGTAATAGCCTCCCTGGTTGCTGATGACCGCCGCCATGAACTCCGCCGGGAAGTGGGCCTTGAGGTAGCACGACTGGAACGAGACCAGGGCGTAGGAGGCGGAGTGGGGCTTGCAGAAGGAATATCCGGAGAACGACAGGATCATGTCCCAGACCTTCGCCGTGACCTCCTCGCCAATGCCCCGCGAGCGCGCTCCGTTCAGGAACCGCCGCCGATAGTCCTCCATGCGCACGCCCGGCCACTTGCGGGAGAGCACCTTTCTCAGCCCGTCGGCCTCCACCGTGGAGAAGCCCGCCATCCGCATCGCCACCTTCGCCACGTCCTCCTGGTAGCACATGATCCCGTAGGTCTCCACGAGCACCTCGCCCAGGATCGGATGAAGCGGCTCGTAGGCGCCGCCGCGCAGGCGCCGGACGTACTCTCGGATGTAGTCGTTGGCTGCGGGCCGGATCATCGAAGAGTGGATCACCAGGTGCTCGAAGTCGCCGTGGCGCGTCTTCTGCTGGAGCTGGCGCATGGCCGGGGATTCTACGTAGAAGACCCCCATGGTCTTCCCGTCCCGCAGCAGCGCAAGCGTCGCCGGGTCCTCCAGCGGGTTGAAGGCGTCGTGGCGGATCTCGACGCCGTGGTGGCGCCGGACCGCCCGCAGGGCGTCGCGGATGACGGAGAGCGAGCGGTTTCCCAATAGATCGATCTTCACGAGTCCCGCCTCTTCGGCTTGATCCTTCTCCCACTGGACGACCATCACTCCCTTGGCGGCGCGCTGCACCGGCACGTGGCGGTCGATGCCGTCGGGCGCGATCACCACACCGCCGCAGTGTACCGAGAGGTTGCGCGGGCAGCCCGCGATCCGCTTCGCCCATTGCAGAATCTCCGGCCAGGGCGGGTCGAGGCGAAGCCCGCGGAAGAGCGGGTCGCTGCGCACCGCGTCCTGGGGGTCGTCCGGACCGCCGTAACGGCTCAGGCGCGACGTGACCACGCCGATCTCGGCCGCCGGGAGACCCCACACCTTCGCGACTTCCCGCACGGCGGCCCGCAATCGCAGCGTGACGTGGTTGGCGATCATCGCCGCCTGCCCCTCCCCGTAGGTGTCGAAGACGTACTTCAGGATGTCGTCCCGTTCGTCCCAGCAGAAATCGACGTCGATGTCGGGAGGGTCCTTCCTGCCCGGATTCAGGAAGCGATCGAAGTAGAGGTCGTGCTCGAGCGGATCCACGTGGGTGATTCCCAGCGCGTAGGAAACCAGGCTGGCCGCCGCGGAGCCGCGCCCGCAGGTGCGTGGCGACTGCTTCACGATGTCCTCCACCACCAGGAAATAATCGGCGAAATGCTTCTCCCGGATGATCCCGAGCTCGTAGTCGAGCCGGGCGCGCGCTTCGGGGCCGAGGGCGCCGTAGCGGCGGATCACGCCCTCTTCGGCGCGCTGCTTCAGAAGCGTGAAGGACGAGTCGGGATCGCGCCCCTCGAAGCGGGGAAAGACGAGCCGACCCCAGGGAGGGACCTCGCGGGCGCATCGCTCGGCGAGATGCGCGGTACTCTCCACGGCTTCGGGACAGAACGAGAAGAGCCGGTCCATCTCCGCCGGAGGCTTGAGCCACGCGCTTCGGGAAGCCAGCTCCGCCGCGGGCACGCGGTCGCGCGTCGTGTTCAGCGCGATGGCGCGCAGGAGCCGGTGCATCTCCCAGTCGGCGGGAGCCAGGAAATGCACGTCGCCCGCGGCGACGGGCCGGATCCCGAGCGCCTTCGCCTCGCGCAGGCGGGAGAGGCTGCCGGAGCTAGGGAATGGTCCCGAGCGATTCGCATTCGCCGGGTCATGTCCCGCGCTCAGAGCAAGGTAAAGGTCCGCCGTGCCGGATTGCGCCGCCAGGGCCCGAAGGAGCGGCGCCGAGGAGGCGAGGATGACGAGCCCTTGGCGGTCGAAACCGGTCGCCAGCCGGAAATCCGGCTCCCGGTGCTTGCGGCTCAACAGCCGGCAGAGGTTCGCATAGCCGGCGTCGGTCTCGACAAGGCAGATGGCGCTCGCATCGCGAGCCCGTACCTCCGCTCCCAGGATCGGGCGGATCCCCGCGGCCTTCGCCACTTCCCAGAACCGGACCAGCCCGTACACTCCGTCGGTGTCGGTCAGCGCCAGAGTGTCGATGCCCATCCGCACCGCCGCCGCGCCCAGCTCCTCGGGGGCCGCCGTCCCTCGCATGAGGCTGTAGTGGGAGCGCACGCAAAGATGCGCGAAGCGGCTCATCCGGCTCTTCTCTTGAATCCGACCGCCGCCGTTCCGAAGCGCTGCCGGATCCTGTCCAGCGCCACCGTCAGGGCTCCCTCGCGACGCTCTCTCCGGGCTTCCTCACGCAACGGCGGAAGGTCCCCGCGGATTCGCCATGTCGCAGCTTCTCCTCCCGGCTCCGCATCGAACAGCGCGAGCTGCCGCGGCGCTTCCCGGAGATCCGAAAGCGCGATCTCCAGATGGCGGATCTGCGTCCGCCTGCCGCGCGCTTTTTCAAAGAGCCGCTGGACCGCCTCCCGCACCGCGAAATCGTTGGCGACTCCCCGAAGGGAGCTCTCCTCCCTCTCCGAGTCGACACCGTCCGCGTAGCAGAGTTTCACCCCCACGCGCCATGCCAGAAGCCCCATCCGCCGCACCCTCGCGGCGGCGCGCGCCGCCAGCCGGTCCAGCACCTCCCGGTGCAAGGCGTCTTCATTGGAATCCTCCGGCAGCGTCTCCTCCTCCCGCACCAAGGGAGTCGTTTCGGGTGTCCGCACCGGGGAGGAATCGATCCCCCGCGCCTCGCGGTACAGCCGCCACGCGCGCCCGCCGAACAGCAGCCTCAGATGCGCCGCGTCCAGCGCCGCCAGCTCCCGGACCCGCGTGATGTTCACTTCCGACAGCACCTCCCGCGAGAGCGGGTCCACCCCGGGCAGCAGATCCACCTCCAGAGGCGCCAGGAACGGCCCTTCGCTTCCCGGGAAAACGTCGTAGAGGCGCTCGGGCCGGATCACCCGCGCCGCCACCCGGCTCACCAGCTTGTTGGAGGCCACCCCCAGCGTCGCACAGAGGCGCAGGCGCTGCCGCACTTCGCGCTGCACCCGATCGGCGGAGTCCACCGATCTCCCGAACAGCCGCGCGGTGCCGGTCATGTCGAGAAACACGTGCCCTCCGCCCGCCGGCTCCAGAAGCGGCGAGAAGCCGTTGAGGATTTTCAGGATGGCGTTCGAGGCCCGCCGGTAGAGCGGCTCGTTGGGAGGCAGGACGATCAGATCGCGGCAGATCCGGACGGCACGGGCCAGCGGCATCCCGCGGAACACTCCCGCCCGACGCGCCTCGAGCGAAGCAACCAGGATGCTCGCGCGGGTGGACGACGACGGCGCCACCACCACCGGCCGCTCCCGCAATCTCGGCGAGACCACCCGCTCCACCGCCACGGGGAACGCCGGAATGTCCAGATGCAAGATCGCGCGGTCCATACCGGGCTCATGCCTGAAATTTCCGGATCAGGCCGACGACGACGCCGCGGATCTCCAGCGTGGCGGCGGAAGAGTCCAGGAAGAGGGGCACCAGCGCCGGGTTGGCGGGACGCAGCTCCACGCGGCCGCCCTTCTTGTAGAAGCGCTTCACCGTCGCTTCGCCGTCCACCACCGCCACCACCGTGTCGCCGTTTTCGGCCGTGGCCTGCCGGCGCACGATCACCACGTCGCCGTCCCGAATCCCGTCGTCGATCATGCTGTCCCCGCGCACCTTCAGAGCGAAGTTCTCGCCGCGTCCCAGGAGGCTTCGCGGGATTTCGATCTTCTCAGCCTGCTCGACCGGCTCGATCGGCTTCCCCGCCGCCACCATCCCCAGAAGCGGGATGGCGAACGACGGCGTCCCGTGCTCCACGAGGCTCAGCGCCCGCTTGCGGTTGCCCCAGGGGCTGCGGACGTACCCTTTCTCCTCGAGGGCCTTCAGGTGCTTCGCCACCGCGTTGGTGGATTTGAGCTTCAGCGCCCGCCCGATCTCCTCATACGTGGGCGCCTCACCCTCGCGGGCGATGTAGCCCTGGAGGAATTCGTAAAGCTCGCGCTGCCTCGCGGTCAGGTACATCCCACGTTCCTCTCCACGTCACCGCGAGTTCTTCAAGGAAAAGCGGGGGTTCTCGATGATGCCCAGGACGTTGCCAAAGGGATCGGTGACGGTGGCCACGCGGATGTCGTCTCCCACTTCCTGCACCGCGCTGTGGGACTTCGCCCCCATCTCGAGCAGCGTCTTGAAAGCGGCCCTGGCGTCAGGCACGCCCCAGTAGGCCACCCCGGCGCTCCCCTTCTTCACGCCGGCCATGTCCGGATCCAGCCCCAGCTCGTAGCCCCCCACGTTGAAGCCCACGTAGAACGGCTTGTCGAAGTAAGGCTTCGTCTTCAGCACCTTGGCGTACCACGCCTTCCCCTTCTCCAGATCCTCCACGTGGTAGATGATGGTCCTGAGTCCCTGGAACATGCGGCCTCCTCTCTTCCCTCTTCCGGCAGTTTTTCGAGGGTACTATGAAGGTAGGTGAAAGTTAGGTGAAAGTCAACCCGCGTTTACGCTGAAGGGGAAAAGAGTAGGAACGGAGGGTTAGGAACTCAGGAAATCCCGATTGGTTCAGATGAATTAGGGATTGTTGAGTGACTAGCTTATGGAATCGACTCCAGAAACACAATCCCTCTCAGGGCGTGGGTGCCTTCAGCTCGAGAATCGGGATCTCCGGAGGAACGAGGAAGCGGACGGGAAGGTAGCTCATGCCGGTGCCGGAGGAGACGAACAGGTCGTGGCCGCGCTCCACGATATGGCCGGAGAGATACTGATTGCCGTAGATCGACGGCACGATGAGGGCGCCGACGAAGGGGAAGACCACCTGCCCGCCGTGGGTGTGCCCCGCCAGTAGCAGGTTCACCCGCGCGGGCACCAGGGGAAAGAGATCGGGGTTGTGGGTCATCAGGATAACCGGCGCGTCGTCGGTCACCTGGTGCAGCGTCCCGCGGATGTCGTGCTTCCCTTCGCGGTAATCGCTGATGCCTCCAATCCACAGCTCGGAGCCCTGAAACGTCACACGCTGCGCCTGATCTTCCAGCACGGTGATGCCGGCATCGCGCAGCGCCGCGCTCACCGTCTCCGCCCCGAACCAGTGATCGTGGTTTCCGAGCACGGCGAAGACTCCCAAGGGCGCCTGCAGCTTTCCCAGCTCCTTCGCGAAGTCTCGGGGGCTTACCCAGTGGCCTTGTATCCTCCCTTTGACGTAATCCCCCAGCATGCAGACCAGGTCGGGATGGGCTTCATTGGTCCGCCGCACGATTTCGCGGAGCTTTTTGCGCCCGTTGTAAGGGGACCCGACGTGCAGATCCGCCAGAAGGGCGACGCGCAGCCCCGACAGCTCGCGGGGCCAGTCGGGAAGCTTCAACGTCTCCTCGCGCACGCGGAATCGGTGGGGCTCCCACCAAAAGCCCCACACGCCCAGAAGACCCAGGATCGTGAGAATGACGACGCAGGCGCGGCGGAGGATCCTCACGCCGGGAGACCTTCCATCAAAAGAGCCGCCCCTGAGCCGTCCCTCGGGGGCAGGCGCGCGGGGCGATCTGTGGATAGGCCGACACCAGCTCGGCGGGCGCGGTGATCTTCTCCCCGCGCAGCAGCGCGAGCAGGGTCAGGGCCGCCAGCGGCCCCTTTCCGCGGTAGTGATTGTTGGCGATGATGAAGACGTCCGCCGTGCGCTCGGCGAGGCGACCGGCTCGGGCGGCCCACGGAACCAGCTCTTCCTCGGCATAAAGGTAGTCGTACCGGTCCGAGGGCTCGTCCTTCCTCTTGAACCAGTTCGCGGCGTTGCGCCCGTGCAGTCGGACGTAGCCAATGCGGGACGTGGCGATCTCGGTGGGGCCGATCGAGCGCGCCACGCGCGGCTGGTCGATGTTGCAGAAGCCCATGTTGCGCTCGCGCAGGAACTCGAGGAACTCGCTTGCCTCCCAGTCGGCGTGCCGGATCTCCGCCACGAGTGGGAATTCTCGAAAAGCATCGGAGATCGTCTCCAGCGTCTCTCGGCTTTCTGGCCCCGGGCGGAACGAGTAAGGGAACTGCACCAGGACCGCGCCCAGGATTCCGGCGCTCATCAGCGGCTCCATGGCCCGCTTGAACGCCTTCCCTTCATCCCCCTTGAGCTCGTCGCGCTTGTGCGTGAATCCCTGATACAGCTTCGCGGTGAACCGGAAATCGGCATGGCTCTCGACCCGCCTGGCCCACGATTCCACGATCCTCGGCTCCGGAATCCGGTAGAAGGTCGAGTTGATTTCGATGACGTCGAAGAACTCCGCCATGTAGGCGAGACGGTCGAAGCGCGCCGGCCTGCGGGTCGGATAGACGATGCCGTCCCAGTCGTCGTATGACCAGCCCGCGATGCCGACTCGAATCATGGAGAGATCTTAGCAGAGGTAGCACGGCCCGCCCGGCATGACCTATACTCCCGGCACTGGAGCGAGGGACTCCGATGGCCAAATCGAGTGAGCCGACGGCGCCGGAATCTTATGAGGCCGAATACGCCCTGGAATCTCCCCTGACCTGCCCCAAGTGTGACAAGGTGGTGTCTTCACTCCTCGTGCTGCGCCTGCTCCGGTCGAAAGTGAATTTCACGTCGACCCTTCCCCGGCGGGGCCACGTGATCGTCTGCCCCGAGTGCCGGGGCATCCTGTCGGCGGAGCTGGGCGGCAATCTCTAGCCAGACGTGTCGGGCCCCGGCACGGCCTCGGACTGCCATCTTTCCTCCGGAGGTGACCGTGCACTCCCGCACCATGCTTTCGATTCCGCTTCTCTTGCTCGGGCTTGCCCCGCTTGCCGTGAGCACCCAAGCTGCAAGCGCTACGAAGAGGATCTCTAAGACGGGTTTCGCTTCCCGTGCGGAAGGAGAGCGGGCGCTGCGCGAGATGGAAGCGGGCCTGGCCGCCGCCGTGGCATCCAAGGACGGCAAGGCGTTTCTGGCATTTTGGGCGGACGACACCGCCACCTTTCCTCCCGGGAAGCCTGCCGTGGTCGGCAAGGAGAATGTCCTCAAGGAGTGGGCCCCGATCCTGGAGAATCCGGACGTCTCGCTCACCTGGGAGCCGGACAAGGTGGAAGTCTCAGGCTCGGGCGATCTGGGCTACACCTATGGCAAGTACAGGTGGGTCGGAAAGGATCCCGCCGGGCAGCCGGCGGTCCGCAACGGGAAGTACGTGACGATCTGGCGCAAGGAAAAAGACGGCAAGTGGCGGGTGGTGGTGGATCTGGGAACTCCCAGCGATCCCCCGTCGCCTCATCCAGCGCCGTAGACGGGTTGGTGTGGACGCGGAGAGCTTGGTCAGTATCGCGCTCGGGCTGAGCCTGAGCGCCGCCTGCGGCTTTCGGGTCTTCGTTCCCCTGCTTGCCATAGGAGCCGCCGCGAGGCTCGAGCTCGTGGAGCTCTCGCCCGGCTTTTCCTGGATGGGAGCGACGCCGACGCTGATCGCCTTCGGCACGGCCACGTTGTTGGAGGTGGCCGCCTACTACATCCCGTGGCTGGACAATTTTCTCGACGCGGCGGCCACGCCGGCCGCCATCATCGCGGGGATCCTCGCCAGCGCCGCGGTTTTCGTGGACATGCCGCCGCTGGTGCGCTGGGTCGTCGCCCTCGTCGGCGGAGGCGGCGCCGCGGGCCTGATCCAGGGAGCCACCGTGTTGCTCCGTATCAAGTCGCTCGCCACGACCGGCGGCTTGGGCAATCCCGTGGTCTCGACGGCAGAGCTGGCCGGCTCCACGGTCGTCTCGGTCCTCGCCATCTTCGTCCCGATCTTCTGCCTGGTCCTTCTGCTCGTCGGCACCATCCTCGTCTTCCGGAGCGCCGGCCGGATTTTCTTCGGCCGTACTCCCGCGTCCTGATCGCAGCGTCGCGTCCCGACTTCCATCCCGCCATCCGGGCTGGCCTTTCAAGGGTGCATGGAGGCGCGCGAAGTTCTTGACAACGACGCGCAGTCGAGCTTAGTCTGCCGTGAAAGATTTCCTGACACGCGATCGAGATCGGAGCGGCTCGCCTCAGGACGTCGCCGTAGGGAGGTGCCTCGTGGCAGAGAGAATTCGTCTCGCGGACTATTTCTACACCCACTGTGCCGATTCGCCCGGCGAAGCCTTTCGCTTGCTGAGCTCTCTGCGGGAGGCAGGCGTCAATCTGCTCGCCTTCTCCGCCTTTCCCGAGGGGATGAATCGTTGCCAGATCGATCTCGTTCCCGAAAAAACCGAGTCGCTGCTGCAAGCCGCGAAGACCGCCGGGCTGTCGCTCAGCGAAAAGAAACACTGTTTCCTGATCGACGGCGTCGATCGGCCGGGTGCGGTGGCGGAAATCCTCCAACGCCTCGCCGAGGCGAAAATCAACGTCACCGCCTGCGACGCAGTGTGCGCGGGAACCGGCCGCTTCGGCGCCATCCTCTGGGTCAAGCCGGCAGATCTGACTGCCGCTTCGAAAGTTCTGGGTGCGTGAGGCACTGCGCCAGGTGCTCGGCTGGCCTCACCTTGCCGCCCGGAGGCGTCCCGCCCCGGGCGGCATCTCTTTATCGGCAAGCGCCGTCCGCGGAATCCTGT
>DASYRY010000125.1:0-12372 GCA_036004025.1 Candidatus Polarisedimenticolia bacterium
CCATTGACGCAGGAGGCGTTGGGAAGCATCGTCGAGATTCAGCTCTCGAGGGTCGAGCGCTCGCTGGCGGACCGCAAGCTCACCTTGTCGGTCACCGCGCGCGCCCGGGAGCGCCTGGCCCGCATCGGCTACGATCCTGACTTCGGTGCCCGGCCGCTGAAGCGCGCCATTCAGAGGGCGATCCTGGATCCTCTCTCCGTGGCGATTCTCTCCGGAAAGTTCAAGCCGGGACAGCACGTGAAGGTCGACCTGGGTCCATCGGAGCGGGAGTTCGTCTTCGAGAGCGCCTAGAATTCGCTAGTGGGCAAGTTTTCGAAACTTGACCACTACCTAGAATTCCCGAGGATTGACCCGGCTCCCGCCTGCCGGTAGACTGACCGGGATCTCTACAAAACAAGGGGACGGCGCGCAAGGCGCGCTCCTGGAGACCATCATGAGCACAACAAGAGATCCTTTACGCGACCTGATGCAGCTTCGGGAACGGGTGAACCAGCTGTTCAACGAGACCCTCTCCACGGAGAGCCATCTCGAGCATGAAGTTCCGTCGGGGAGCTGGTCGCCGGCCGTCGATATTCAGGAAACCCCCGAGCGCTTCGTCCTTCGGGCCGATCTCCCCGGACTTTCGGTGGAACAAATCGAGCTCAGGATTGAGAACGATCGTCTCAGCATCAAGGGGGACCGGCCGTTCAGTGCGGCCGCCAGGCGGGAGGATTTCCATCGCATCGAGCGCAGTCACGGAAGATTTTCTCGCAGCTTCGCCCTTCCCCGTACCCTGAATCATTCGGAAGTGCGCGCGGAGCTGAAAAACGGAGTCCTGGAAGTAGTCCTGCCCAAGAAAGCGGAGACTCAAGCCAGGCAGATCAGGGTGGATGTGCGCTGAACTCGATGGCGCGGCGCGCCGCGCCATCCGCGGAGAAGTCGCACCATGATGAACACGATGAAGACCGCCTTCCTCTTGGGTCTCCTCACGATCTTGATCGTGGCGGTCGGAGGATACTTTGGAGGCAGGAGCGGGGCCGCGCTGGCACTCCTGCTGGCCGCCGGCATGAACTTCTTCTCCTACTGGTTCTCGGACAAGATGGTCCTCGCTGCCACGCGAGCGAGGCCTGTCACGCGGGAAGAGGCCCCGAGACTCTACGCGGTGGTGGAGAGGCTTTGCGCCCGGTCCTCTCTACCCATGCCTCGGCTTTACCTCCTGGCGGAACAGGCTCCCAACGCCTTCGCCACAGGTCGAAACCCGCAGCATGCCGCGGTCGCGGTGACCCAGGGGATCCTGGCATTACTCGACGACGAGGAGATGGAAGGAGTGCTCGCCCATGAGTTATCCCATGTGAAGAACCGAGACATTCTCATCAGCTCGGTGGCCGCGACTCTGGCCGGAGCCATCATGTTCCTCGCGAACATGGCTAAATGGAGCGCCATCTTCGGGGGCGGAGGGAGGCGGGACGACGATCGTGGAGGGTCCGCCATCGGTCTTCTCGTGGCGGCCATCGTCGCGCCCATTGCGGCGATGCTGATCCAGATGGCCGTTTCGCGTTCGAGAGAGTATCAGGCCGACGCTTCGGGGGCGGAGATGGTGGGTCACCCTCAGGGGCTTGCCCGCGCACTGGGAAAGCTGGAGGAGTACTCCAAGCGGGTTCCCATGCTGGCTTCCGCCGGCCCCACGACGAGCCATCTGTTCATCGTAAAGCCATTTTCCGGAGCTTCTCTCATGTCATTGTTCAGCACGCACCCGCCGATCCCTGAAAGGATTCGCAGGTTGCTCGGCCACTCCTGAGGGACTTCCATGGACGAGCTCAAGAACTCAAAGAATTCGGCCGAGGCCATTCCGGTCCGGGTGACGGACCGCCGGCCTCGATTCGACGGCACCCCCGCGCCGGAGTCGGAGTCCCCGGCTCCCTCGTCACGCCATCCGAGTCTCGTCGTGGAGCTCGAGGAAAGAGCACGAAAGGCCGAATCGAAACTCGCGGAGGCCCTGAATCTGTTGCGCCGGCGCGAGGCCGAGGCCGAAGACTTCCGAGTCCGTCTCCGCAAGGAAATGGAGCGAAGGGCGCGAGCCGAGATGGAGACTTGGATGAAAGCGATGCTCGAGGTGATGGACAGCCTTGACCGAGGCGTGGCCTCCGCCGCCGGCGAAAGTGACGCCGATGCGTTACGGGAGGGGATGCTCAAAGTCCGTGAGCAGGGTCTCGCCATCCTGGCGCGTCAGGGAGTCGAGCCCATGTCCCTGGCCGGCTCCTTGTACGACCCTCATCTCGCGGAGGCGGTGGCCCTCACCGAGGCCGCCACGCCCGAGGAGGAGAACCACGTCGTCGAGGACATTCAGACAGGCTACACATTCGGGGGACAAGTGCTCAGGCCGGCGCAGGTGAGGGTCGCCCGGACCGAGAGCGACACGCTCAGCGACGCGGAAGAGGATCGCGCGCCGGATCCGGATTGAGGAGTCCTGCTGGAACTTGTCCTTGTGTGCCCTGAGAAGGTCGAATCCCCAGCACGGCGCACGCAACGGAGTAGACGTCAATCGCCCTGAGAGCCGCAAGCCTCCTTCCTCTTCGAAACCTTGATCCCCACCCGAAGAAGATTCCTCCCATCTCTTTCTCTCCTCCTCGATAGCCGTGTACCCCTTCTGCCGCGGTCGCATCCGTCGGTCTTGTGAGCTCGAGACCCAAGGGGGCCACCAGAATCAGATCTCCCGCCCTGCCTGGAAACGCGTAATGCAATTCCTCGGGGAGCCGGTCTCCCGGGAAGACCTCGAGGCCGGGCAATGCACGGAGCGCCAAGAGCGCTCGCATCCGATCCTCCGGATGGCTCAGATAGAGATTGGCGGCTCCGCCGGAAGCGAGCATCCGGTGAGGAATTCGGTTCTCTCGCAATACCCGCTCGGGATCCAGCCACCCCTTTCGGGAAGTCATGCCATGATCGGCTACCACAATCACCTGGATCGATTCGGAAAACGGAAGCGCTTGGACCTCGCGAAGAAAGAGCCCGAGAAGCGCATCCAGGGAACGAATTCGCCGATTCACCGCTTCCGATCGAGGCCCGCCCTCATGTCCTGCATGATCCGCAGCGGAAAGGTAAGCCGTGACCAGACGAGGACGGGTGGTCGCTGGCAGCCGAAGCCATCCAAGAATGAGCCGGATGGCTTCCCAATCCCGGAGCGAGTGGAACTTCTTGTCATGAAAATCGGCTTCCAAACCCCTCCACTTCCCGTAGGAAGCAACCCAGTTCAGCACCGCCGAGGATGCGCCTTGCCGCTGGGCCGTAATCCAGATTGGCTCGCAGCCGAGCCAGCTCGGGTCCTCGGAACGCTCGAACTCTCCACGACTCGAGTCGAGAAAATGGGAGTTCAGGATTCCGTGACGCTCCGGATAACATCCCGTCGCCAGGGTGGCGTGGGCGGGGAAGGTGGAGGCAGGGAAAGGCGGAATCAGGCGCTCGGCGCGGACCCCCTCGCGCTCGAGCCGCTCGAATCCTCCACCCCGGACACGATCAGGATAGTCATAGCGCACTCCATCCAGCGAGAGCACGACCAGCGTCGCCTCTCTTGATGACTCCTCTGTCGCGGTGATTGCCGAGGGGAAAAAGAGAAGGAGCGCGACGAGACCGAGCGGGCGGAGAATCGAAGCTCTTCCGAGGCGACGCCTTGGCTCACCGAAATACATAGGCCAGCGCGAACCCTATCTGGGCGAGCATCATCATCAGGTACATGTGAGTCCAGGAGGGATGGTTCTCGGTCGTCGCAAGCTCCTCGGGTCTCCGGATCACCAGGTACGACGTGAACGTCCCCCAAAGAGTCAGGAGGACACCGACCATGGTGAGCGTCACCGGGTTGCCGGTCAGGAGCCGGTGCCCCGGATTCAGTGGATCCGGGAGGATGGTTCCGAGAGGCATCAGGAGCCAAGGAAAAACGAAAAACGGGGTGATGAACCAGGCGGCCTTCCGGACTCCGTAACGCAGGGGCAGCGTGATGCACCCGTGCGCGGCATCCCCTTCCATGTCGGAGAAATCCTTGGTCGTGCTCGCGCCCAGCAAGAAAAGCATGAAGATGGTCCCGATGAACCATGGCTCCAGATGCAGAACGCTGGCGACCATGGACCAGCCCGCCACCTTCAGCAGGCACCCGCGGGGCAAAGCGATGGTGACATTGGCCCAGAATCCGTTGCGCTTGGTCCTTCCGAGCTCGGGCACGGAATAGACGAGCGTCAAGGCCAATCCCACCAGGAAAGTGAAAAAGCATTCATGGCTCGCCACCGGCGCCGTCAGCTTCGCAAGGAACCCCTGATAGGGATAGGTCACCACCATCCAGGTGGGAAGCAACGCAAGCAGGTAGAGGGTCGCGGAGAACCACCAGGCTTCCCTCAGGCTCATCGCGCCGGAGACCAGAGGGCGTGTGGGTTTGTTCTTCCGGTCGATTTCGAGATCGTAGACTTGATTGATCCCGTTCGAGGCGGCGTTCAGCAACGCGGCGCACAGAGAGCCGAGCAGCACCGTGGCGACCACGTTCAGGTCGAGGCGCCGCTGCGGATCCGGGTTGTGCGCCGATCCGAACGCGGTCAGCGCGCCGGAGATGACTCCCAGGAGCGGAGGAAGGAGGGTAAAAGGCCGGGTAAATGTGAGGAAGGTTCGCCATCGCACCTGCCCATCCGCGAGGAGAGCCGATCTCCCGGGTCGTACTTCGCCCAGCGTGCTGGAAGGCTTCATGCGGCGCCCACTCCCACACGAAGCAAGGCAAAGGCCGCCAGAGCTCCGGCCAGCGTATTGATGAAGTTGATCGTCTCGCTGTCCACGAGGCCCCTGGGCTCCGCGGTCGCTCCGAGAAAAGACTCGAGCAGGGTCCCGAATAGAGCCGCTGCCGGGACCACGCCAATCCAGCTTCCCGGAATGACTCTCAGGGCCCATGCCACGCAACCGACCATCAGCGCCGCCAAGACACCCGAGGCCGTTCCCAGCACCGACACGGCTCCTGGAGTCCCTGCCGGAACTCTTTGAAGCCGGGTGATGAGAAAGGCCTCGCCGCCCGAGAGCGGCCCGATTTCAGAGCCCAGCGTATCGCATGCCGCCGTGGCGAGCGCGGCGACGAAGGCCAGCCAGAGCGGCGCCGAGACTGCAACGGGGACCGAGCCTCCGAGAAACGCCAGGTACGCCGCCACGGAGCAATTGGCGAAAGCATGCACCGCACCCCTGGCGCCTTTTTTCTCCTGGGCGATCCCTCGGGCCTCCTTCTTCGAATAGCCAAGCCGCGTGGCCGTGCTCCCCAAGAGGAAGAAGAAAGCGAGCACCCCGAAAGCAGGCAATCCACCGAACGTGGCGATCGTGACGCCCACGAATAGGCCACCCACGACCCCCGACCATGAGACGGCCCCGAAGGCGCGTGCCGCCAGGGCGAAGGCCGCGTTGACCGCCACCGCGACGAAGAAGTTTCGTTGGAGCTCTCCCGCTGCCGTTTTCCAGATCGCGGGGTCCACGACCTGCAGGGAATAGACGAGCCCCGCCGCAACGAAGGGCACCGACACGTTGTCGTTCAGCTTCAGGGCCAGACTCTCCACTCCCGCGCACGCGAGAGAGGCGCAGCCGCAAAGCACCAGCGCGGAGCGCCAGCTCAGAGGGAAGCCCCTCCCCCCCGCGACCCAGTGCATCAGCGCGGCTCCCCCGACGGTCCCCATCACGAGGAACGCCAAGGAGCCGGCCCAGCTCTTCTGCGGGCTCCAGGGAAGTCTCGGACCTCCCAGTCCCCTGCCGGCGAGTGTGGCGAAACCGTCTCCGAAGGCGAGGATTCCCCAGGCCGCCGCCACGACTTCCAGTCGATGGGGGAACATGAGGATCAGAATCAGAATGGAGACGGAGTAGAGCCAGACTCCCGAGTGGAGGAGCGATTTCGCCTCTCCCGAGCGCATCAGGCTTCCTCCTCCCAAGCGGGGAATCCAGGTGGCGTTGGAGATGACGGCCAACCCGGCCAAGATGGCCGCAGACCACCAAGGAAGGGTGCGAAGCGCGAGCGCGAAGCCGCCCATCACGATATGGATCGACTTCCTCATCGTTTCGGAAATCAACAGGCCCCCATCCCGCCACTCTTGACGGCCTCCAACGTTCTCTCCAGCCCGCGAGACAGCGGCGTGATGGAATAGCCCAGATCTTCGGATGCGCGCCGGCTCGAGTAGGCCCATTCGTGACGGTAGATGCGCACGACTTCATCCGTGATTTCCGGCTCCCTGCCCGTGAGCCGAGCACGCCAGCGCTGGACTCGTCCTGCCATCTCGGCAACTGCGAAAGGGATCCTCCTCTTCGGGGCCGGAAGCCCCGTGAGCCTTTCCAGCTCCGCGAAGACCTCCTGCAGCGTGCGGTTCTCTCCTCCTAGGATGTAACGCGCTCCGGCCCGGGCCTTGCGGAGGGCCAGCAGGTGACCTTCGACGACGTCCGTCACGAAGGCATAGCAGAAGCGACGATCTCCCGCGCCCAGAACACCGGGAATGCGTTCGGCAAGGAAATCGGACACCATCCGTCCCACAAGGTTTCCTTGGGTGACCGGGCCGGGACCATAGATCACGCCCGGGTAGAGAATCACCAGCGGCGCACCCCGCGAAGCCTCCAGGCGTGCCAGCCGGTCTCCCATCGCCTTGGTCCGCTCATATTCGTTGTGAAACACGCGTCCCGGCTGGCCCCAATCCTCGTCGGCCACGTGCCCATCGGTACATCCGAGCGCTATGAAGGAGCTCGTGTAGACGATTCGAGTGATTCCCCCGTCTCGAGCGGCCGTCAGGACGTTGCTCAGTCCATGGACGTTGACCGCCTCGAACCTGCCGGGGTCGCGATCCCACACCCGTACGTGAGCGGCGGAGTGGAAAACCCGGTCGCACCCTCTCAGGCCCAGCCGGAGCGAATCGACATCCAAGACGTCCCCGCGACAGACACGGATTCCCGGAAAGGCTCGAGCAGCTCGGTCCGCGTCCCGGGCGAGGATCACGATCTCCTCCCTCTCCCCGGCCAGACGCTGTACAAGATTCGCGCCGAGGTATCCCGTGGCTCCGGTCACGAAGATCGCCGCCATATCAGCTCCCCTCGCCCCCCTCGAGCGACTCGGCCAGGGCGTCCCGCCAGTCACGAAGGCGCCTTCCACTGAGCTCCACGAACTTCCGGCAGTCGAGCGCCGCGTTGGGTCCGCTCCCCTCCCAGAAGGACGCGGGTCCGTTCCCTCCAATCAGCTCCGGCGACTGACCCGCCTCCAGGATCCGCGCAGCCTCCAGCGCGAGGTCGGAAAGAAGACAGCTCCCGTCGTTTCCAAGATGAAGGATCCCTCGCCAGTCCGAGCGGACGATCGTGGCAAGCGCAGCGACCAGATCCTGCATCCAGATCGGCGTGACTCTGCGGTTTTCCCAAGTGAGAGGCTCCCCTTGCTTGATGGCCCGTACCAGCCGGATCAGCGGATCGCCCTCTTGCCCATCTCCGCACACCATCGACAGCCTCAGGATCAGCTGATCCGGATTCTCTCGCGCGGCAAGCTCTCCCAGGTAGCGCGTCTTCGCGTACGCCGTCAGTGGATCGGGGGTCTGCTCCTCCCGGTAGGGCGCCGATGCCCTGCCGCTGAAGACGTCGACGCTGGAAAGGTGGATGAAGCGGCAGCCAAGCGCTCGGCATGCATGGGCAAGGGACAGGACGCCCTCGCGGTTCACGTCGAGGCTGGCCTGCGGAGACGACTCGGCGCGCACCGGATCGGTCAGCGCCGAGGAATTGATGACGACGGTGGGCGGCGGGGTCAGACGCTCCATCTCCAGCGCCACCCGGTCGGCGTCGGTGAGATCGAGTTCCTCACGCGTCGCCGCCACCACCCGGTCCGGGAGTTTTTCCTGAAGACCCGCCTCCAAACCGCGGCCGACACGCCCTCCCGCGCCGGTGATGAGGACCATCATGAAGAATCGATCTCCCTGCCGGAAGGACGCCTGGACCTGAGCGTCAGAAATTGATCGGGGCTCCGGGGATCGAGGAGGAGCCGCTGTTGAGGTCCAAGACGTTCCCAATCCCTTTGAGGTTCACCATCAGGCGAAATTCCTGCTGACTCACCGTCGTGAAGCTCCGATCCAGCAGCTCGAAGGTGAAACCGCAGCACTGCGTGTTGTACCCGAGGGTATAGCGCTGGTCCTGGAGCTGATTCTCGACCAGGTCGTAGTGTCCCTGGAAGCCGAGCAAGAGGCGACGGTTCAGGATGATCGTTTGCGCCTGGAGACCGAGCTGGCTGCTCTTCGCAGCGGTCGTCTCCAACGGCTTCTGGAAGAACCACGAGAAATCCACGAACCCCCAATCCGGATTCCGATAGTGTGCGCTCACGTTGCCCGAACCCACCTCGTTTCGAAGGATGTCATAGTTCGCCTTGGCATCCAGGGTGGTGAAAAGCGTCGGATTGAACCGCACGCTGGCGTCGACTCCCGAAAGATTCGTGGTCACGCAATCGGGCCCTTGAGGATCCCCGTTGACGAAGAAACACGTCCCGCGAGTGCTCAAGGGGCCGAGGAAGGAATACCGCTGAGCAAGCGAGAACGAAGCAATCTCCACAGGACTCAACACCGGCGCTTCTTCCTTCGGCGGCGACGCGGGGGCGGAGAATTCCTGGCCTTCCGGGGGCGCGGGGGCAGCGGAGCGACCGGGAGTGAATATGCTCGTCCCGCCGGGATTCCCCGTCGGGGTGGTTCCCGGCCGCTTGGCGAACAGCCGCGTCGTAAGCGAGTAGGCGACGGAGTTCGAATTCCCCGAGAGGAGGTCCTTCTCGTCGAACGGGATGATCTCCCCGGGATTGTCCACCTTCGATTGGTAGAGGTAGAAAACCCTGGGCTCGAAAGTATGCTTCAGGGCCGGCGAGAAGCGGCTGTCGGGCGTCAGATAGACGCGGGAGATCTTGGGCCCGATGATCTCCAGGGAGCCTGAGAGGATTTTCCTGACGAAGTCTTGATTCAGGATTTCCTGCCGGCGATCCAGAATGAGATTCCCCTCCCCCGCGTCGCCGGTTCCCGGAATTCCGTCCAATCCCACGTCCTCTCCCGGATCCGCGACTCCATTGAGGTTGGCGTCCTCAGAGACCCTCGAGCCGAGCCTTCGCGAATAGTAGGTGTCCCTCAATCCGATCGTCGGGTTCACGTCCAGCCAGGGCGCCAGTCGGAGCGGAGCGGAGAAGCTGGGAAACAGATCGAAACGCTGGTAGGTGGTCGTGAACAGCTCGGTGGATTTCTGGAAGTTGTCCGCGGAGGTCTCGAAAGCGAAATAGAGAGGGGAGTTCCCAAGGCGCTGGCGGCTCCCGCGCCACTCGACCGAAGGCTCGATGAGATTGGTGAACGCCACCTCGCACTGGCGCGTGATCGAATTCACGGTGCACTGCGTGTCCGAAGGATCGATCGGGAATCCTGGGAAAAGCGTCTGCGAGATGTTGAAGAGCTGCCGGCGACGCTCGGTCCGGACGTTGAAAGCGTAGTTGGACCAGTTCCGCGTCAAGTAGGCAAAGGAGAGGATGACGGGGTTCGAGGAAACTCGAAGATCCCGCTGGAAGTCGAGGTAGTAGTCGAAGTCGCTCACATTGTTCAGGCTGGCGACGAGTCGATAGTCGTGGGGAAGGTCCTGCCGGTGATTCAGGTTGAAGGAGTACCGATCGCGATCGACCACCTGGTCGTGGATGTAAGCGCCGGTGAATTGTCCCTTGCCGCCAGCGGTAGGAACGTAGCGATACTCCAAGCCCTCTCCCAGACCGGCTTTCGCGTAGTAGTCCAAGAAGAACGTGGCATCCATGTTCCGTCGGATCGCCCAATAGAAGGCGTTCGAGAGGACGAAGCCCCGAGTTCGTGAATAACCGAATTCCGGGAAGAGCAGACCCGTGGCGCGGTCTTCCTTGATGGGCCAGACGAGGTAGGGCGAATAGAAGATCGGAACATGCTCGGCCTTGAACGAGACGTGGTGGAGATAGGCGTAGTTCTCGAGATGGATGGTCCCGCGTGCGACCTTGAAGGACCAATACGGCACGGGTTGGGTGCAGGTCGTGAAGGACGCGTCGCGGATCGTGTAGCGATCCTTGTCCAGCTTCCGCACCTCCGCTGCCTCGAAATAGAAGGACGGCTCGGCGTATCCGCGCGCTTGGTAGAAGGACCCCGTCTCCGTCCCCAGGTTGTATTCCACGCGCTGGGCGGTCAGACGGGTGGATCCGCTATCCAGCACGACGTTTCCCTCGGCGAAGCAATCCTTCGTGGCGGGAACGTACCGGACAGTGTCGGCCTGGAGGCGCAGGTCTCCGTAACGGATGTCGACGTATCCTTTGAGAAGCAGCTCATCCTTTCCGAAGACCGAGCCCGCTCCCGCCGAAAGCTCGAGCACCTTCTCTCCCTCCCCTCCTGCCTCGGTGTAGGTCTTGCGTCCCGACAGGGAAGAAGCACTCCCTCCCCCTTCCGCGGCTTTCACCGAATGCGCCCCAAGAAAAAAGATGAAGAGGAAGAGCAAGCCCGCCCAGCGGCGGAAGACGGCGGAAAGGGACGGGGACCCAGCGGGTCGCGAGGACCTCACGAAAAAATCATCCCCGCGTAGCCCACGACCGAAGCTTCGTCCCCGCTCACCTGTCCCGAATGGGCGTATCGGATGAGCCGTCCGCCGTGGGCTCCCATCTCCTGAGCCGCCACCAGCCCCGCCACCGCGGGCGCGTAGCCGCACATGGAGATTCCTTCGCGCTTGACGACGCGTTGCAGAGACTCGTGGTCGAGTGCTTCCATGGCTGCGATGGCCAGGCGATCTTTTCTCTCGGCCTCGATCGACGGTTCGTAATGGGTCATGTCGCTGCTGATGACCAGAAGGACCTTCTCTTGCGCGCCACGGATGGCCCTCGCCAGGGCGCCACCGAGACTCTCCAGCGACTCCCTCCGGGAGGTCCCGACCACCACCGGCACGATCCGGACCCTGGGTTGGCGCATCGCCAGGAACGGAAGCTGGACCTCCAGGGCATGCTCGTAGCGATGCGCGGCGGGGTCCGGGATCAGCTCCGGGCATTCCTCCTTCAGGCGGCAACCAAGCTCCTCCTCGACCGGGATCCTCCCGCCTGGAAACTCCCAGACCCCTCGGTCCCACAGAGAAAGGGGCGGCCCCATGCCCGTATGGTTCGGTCCGAGCAGGATGACCCGTTCCGGAATGTGTGCCCTCGAAAAGACTGCGCCAGCGACGCCTCCCGAATAGACGTACCCTGCATGAGGCACCAGGAGTGCAATCGCAGATGGGGAATCCGCGGCTGCCCCCGCGAGGAGGTCTGCCACCAATCTTTGAAGAACCTCCGGCTCGCCGGGATAGAAGCGACCGGCAACGGCGGGCGCGCGGACCAAAGCTCTCTCCGCTGGGAGTCGGGAAGACGCTGAAACCGTGCGGATTATACTCCAAAGGGTGGGGGCTGCCGAGCCGGGGTCCGTCGCTATCCTATGGTAGAATCTGGGTTTCGAAGTCCTCACTCCGAATTCGACTCGCGGGTCGTCCACACCTAGGACTCACGCATGCGCGCAGCTCTCGCTCAGGTGGCACCCCTGCTCGGCAATCTCGACGGGAATCTTCGCATGCACAGGAGAATCGTCCAGGCTGCCCTGCGCGCGCAATGCGACCTCGTCGTCTTTCCCGAATTGAGCCTCACCGGCTATCTGCTCCAGGATCTCGTACCGGAGATCGCCGTGCGGCCGGAGAAGGATTCCCGGATACGGGATCTCCTGAAGCTTTCCCGCAGGATCGCCATCGTGGTGGGACTGGTCGAGGAATCAGAGGACCATCGCTTCTACAACACGGCGCTTTTTCTCGCCCAAGGGAAAATCCTTCACCGGCACCGCAAGGTCTATCTTCCCACCTACGGGATGTTCGACGAGGCCCGCGAGTTCTCGTCCGGGGAGGGCTTTTCCGCATTCTCGACACCGCTGGGACGCTTCGGGATTCTCATCTGCGAGGATGCTTGGCATCCGTCTTCGGCCTATCTTCTTGCGCGCGACGGGGCGGACTATCTCCTCGTGCTCTCCAGCGGCCCCAGCCGCGGGATAGGATCGGGGCGCGAGCTGTTCAGCACTTCCTCCTGGACGGACCTCTGCAGAGTGACCGCGAGATTCCAGACCGTCTACGTCGCCTACGTCAATCGCGTCGGCGTGGAGGATGGAATGCACTTTAGCGGTGCTTCGTTCGTGGCGAACCCGCTCGGGGAGATGACCTATCGCGCAGAGGAGATCAAGGAGGCGCTTCTCCTCGCCACGCTCTCGCGAGCTCCCCTGCGCCGCGCTCGGACGATGTTCCCTCTGCTCCGCGACGAGCGACCCGATTTGGTCCTCAAGGAGCTCCAGCGAATCACCGGGCTGGACGGAGGGCCTTCGCACGACGCCAGACCGCTCCGGA
>DASYRY010000126.1:0-3124 GCA_036004025.1 Candidatus Polarisedimenticolia bacterium
ACGCCCCGTGGCAGGACGCCTCGAGCCGGCCCTATTTCCAATTCGTGGATCTGCCTCCGGGGAAGTATCACGCGGAGGTCCGAGCCTCTTTGGACGGCAGGCGGTGGTCTTCGGACCCGGCGCGATTGACCTTCGGGATCCTGCCTCCCTTCTGGCGGACGGCCAGGTTTGTCTCCCTCGTCGCGCTCGCCCTATCCGCAGGCGTCTACTGCCTCTACCGCTTCCGTCTCGCCCAGCTGCTCCGCCTCGAGCGGGTGAGGACGCGCATCGCCGCCGACCTGCACGACGACATCGGAGCGAGCTTGTCCCGCATCGCGCTGCAAAGCGAGCTGCTTCGCCGAGGGACCTCCGGGGATCCTCCCGATTCCGACCGTCTCCTGACCGAGATCGGCCAGTCGGCGCGCTCCCTCGTCGACTCGATGAGCGACATCGTCTGGAGCATCGATCCGCGCCGGGACGATCTTGCCAGCCTCACCGCGCGGGTGCGCCAGTTCGCGCTGGGCCTCACAGAGCCGAAGGGGATCGCGCTCGAGTTTCGGACTCCTCCAGGCGCGGAGAAAGTGAAGCTCGCGCCCGAGCAGCGCCGCCATCTGTATCTCGTCCTGAAAGAGGCGGTAAACAATGTCGCCAAGCACGCCGGCTGCCGGAATCTCGGCATTTCTCTCTCCCATGAGGGGAACCGGCTTCGTGCCGAGGTGAAAGATGATGGAGCCGGATTCACGCCGCCGGGCGCCGTGGCGCATGGGTCGCGCGGCGGTCACGGGCTCCTGAACATGCGGTCGCGAGCCGAGCAGATGGGTGGGACTCTGGAGGTCCGATCGACCCCGGGGACGGGCACCGTCTTGAGTCTGAGCATTCCTTTGCATGGCGCGGACGCATGATCATGCTCTGCCCGGAGAAGGAAAAGCGCGGTAAAGTCTAGACCATGGAAAGAGATCGAGCCGTGCGTGTGGCCATCGTGGAGGACGATGCCTCCCTGCGACAGGGGCTGGGCGCCCTGATCGCCGGAACCCCCGGCTATCGCTTGACGGGATCCTACGGATCGGTCGAGGCGGCGCTGAGTCCCCTTGCCGCGGACAGTCCCGACGTGCTCCTCCTGGACATCAACCTGCCCGGCATGCTCGGCTCCCAGGCGGCCCGTGTGCTCAGGGAGCGCCTCCCCCGGATGCAGATCCTGATGCTCACGGTCTACGCCGAGCAGGACAAGGTTTTCGAGTCGATCTGCAACGGCGCCTGCGGCTACCTGCTCAAGAAAACTCCCCCGGCACGGTTGCTCGAGGCGATTCGCGAGGCGCATGAGGGAGGCTCGCCAATGTCCCCCGAGATCGCCCGCCACGTCGTGACGCTCTTTCGGAAGACCCACGTGCCGGCGAATCCCGAGGAACGCCTGACTCCCGCCGAGCTGCGGCTGCTGAAGCTGCTCTCCGAAGGGCACAGCTATTCCTCCGCGGGAGGGGAGCTGCGAATCAGCGTGAACACGGTGCGCAACTATATCCGCAGCGTCTATGAAAAGCTGCACGTCCACTCCAAATCCGAAGCGGTCACCAAGGCGCTGCGAGGCGGCCTGATCTCCTGATCCCCGGGCGCTTCTCCCCAGTGGCTCCCATCCCACAATCCAGCATGTTCATGCTCTGCCTTTTCCTCGCGCGGGCGGGAAGCCTCTTGATCCCGCCCTGGCGCGCCGCATAGAATTGCGGCATGAATCGAGCCGATCGGGAAAGACTGTTCCATCATTATCCAGTGCTGAACGATCTTCCCGAGGATCTCAGCAAGAGGGCCGAGCAGGAATCGAAGCTCGTCCAGGCCACGGCGGGCAGGCAGCTCTTCGACGAGGGGAGCCCGTGCACTCATTACCCCATGTTGGTCGAAGGCACGATCCGGGCCACGAAGTCCGGGCCCGACGAGCATGAAATCCTCCTCTACCGCCTCAACCCTGGAGAGAGCTGCGTCATTACCGTGGTGGCCTTGCTCGGGGAAACCTCCTACCCGGCCCGAGGCACCGCCGAGACCGACCTCACGCTGTTCGGCGTTCCTAGGGAGCTCTTCCTCGAGATGATCTTGAGGTCCTCCCCTTTCCGCGTCTTCGTCTTCGACTCCCTCTCCCAGCGGATGACCCACCTGATGGCCCTGATCGACGACGTGGCCTTCCGCAGGGTCGATCAGCGCCTCGCCTCGCGGCTGCTCGTGCACTCGGATCCCATCATCCTCACGCACCAGATGCTGGCGGACGAGCTGGGGACGACGAGAGAGGTGGTGAGCCGCACGCTGGAGGCATTCCAGGAATCGGGGATGCTGCGGCTCGGGAGGAAGCGGATCGAGATCCTGGATCGCGACGCTCTGGGCCGCCGCGTTCTCCGCGCCGAAGGCACTTGAAGGAACAAGCCCCGACGGCATCCGCTCCCCGTTCCACAATCGGCAATCAGCTCGACTCTCGTCGCCTTCCTGCAGACCGGGGAGCGGACCTTCCCTCGAGTCACCCGGAGGAGGGTGCCGCCGGTGGCAGCATGCTATCAGCGCCGTTTTCGCTTCTTCCGTGACTTAGGTCACACTCGCGAAGTTTTTGCGCTCGACCCCAGATTCTTCATGTCTCGCCCGATTTTTCGGCTCAGTGCCTCGAGTTTCCCGCGAGAAACGTCTCACCTTGCATCGATTCCATGATTCTTTGAGCTTCCTCTCGCCCGATGATCTTGCTGGCTTCGGGCAGGAAGTGATAGTCGAAGTCGTTGTACAGCCGTCCGGACCCCCGGTGCTTTCGTAACGCGCTCAAATTGTCGACGAAAAGCCATCCTGTCTCGCCCGCGAGATGGCGCAAAGCATCGTACAGCTCCTGCTCCTGCCGCACTCCTTCTGGTTGCGTTATCGACAGTCTCTGGAGCACGCGAAGAAGCGCGCCATCCACCGGCTGCTCTCCCACGAGCTGGTACGAGGGGAGCGCGCTGACGACGAGGAGCAATCCTGGGTTCTCGTGGCGCGCGATCTGCAGGAGCGCACGAACCTGCCGGAGGCTCTCCTCCTTGCTCTTGGGAAAACGGCGAAAGAAAAGCTGCTGATTCAGGATCTGGGCCGTGAAAGCCTGAGGGTACCCAATCGAGGGCTCGGCCGATTTCCTTAGGTCGTTCATGTA
>DASYRY010000127.1:0-7496 GCA_036004025.1 Candidatus Polarisedimenticolia bacterium
GATTGTTAGAGGGGGAAGACCCGTAGATTCCTTCTAGTTTTCTTTGCAAATGTCGCGTCACTATCGCAGTCTCCAGCCTCTTTAGCCTGGTGAGACGGCTCTTTTCCCCAATTGCCCTGCCCATCCACCATTCGTTACCCCGAATTGGCCCCGTCGTGCCCAATCGAAGGTCCTCCAGATCATCTCGCCGCACGAATCTCCTCGCACTTACTCAGGCCTGAGCTTCTACAGTCCGTGAGCCAAAGGAATCGCAAGGGAATGCGCCTCTAACCAGTATGGTCTTGCACATCGCGTCAAACAATCGACAGGAGGAACGATGACCAAGAGACGCACTCTCGCACGACTTGTGTTTGGCTTCGTGGTCGTCATGTGTTGCGCATTCACCGGAAGGAGCGGCGCCCAGACCGGCGGCTATTGCACCCAGACCGCGGACACGCTGCTCGATGCCTGCAAAGCGAGCGTCATGGACGATGGTGCCGTCGGGAAGGCCATTTGCATCAACATCACCGACGCGAAAGTCCAAAACGCCTGCCTCGACGATCTCGCAGGGTCCCAGGATGAGGCGATCCAGCTCTGCCTGGGTCAGCATGACACCAGGCTTGCCGCCTGTAGGGTGCTCGGGGAGGGTCGCTACGACCCCGATTTCAAACCGGCCCGTTTCGACAACCCCAAGCTTCCGTCGAACCCGAATCCTTATTTTCCTCTGGGAGTCGGAAAGCACTGGGAGTACCGTACTGCCACGCAGGTTAACACGGTGGACGTCGTGAACGAGACGAAACTGATTGCGGGCGTGAACTGCATCGTGTTCCGGGATCTGGTCTTTGAGGGCGGCTTCCTCCACGAGGCCACCGATGACTGGTATGCTCCGGCCAAGGACGGCAGCGTCTGGTACTTCGGTGAGGAGACCAAGGATTACGAGATCTTCAAGGGCGACAAGCCGGTGAGACCGGAACTCGACAACATCGACGGCTCCTTCAAGGCAGGCCGCGACGGCGATAAGCCGGGAATCATCGCCCTCGCAGCGCCGAAGGTGGGCGATGCCTATCTCGAGGAATTCTCGCTGGCCAACGCGGAAGACGTGACCGAAATCATGTCCACGACCTACTCCTATGGTCACGACCCGGTGCTGGACGAGGGTGTTCCCGCGGCTCTGGCGCAACGCTTCTGCGCCGGAAACTGCATCGTGACAAAGAACTACTCGCTGCTGGAGCCCGGACTATTCGCACGAAAGTATTATGCCCGCGGCGTCGGCACCATCCTCGAAGTGGAAAACACGGGAGAGGTCGTCCAGCTCGTCAAATGCAATTTCGACAGCCGGTGCGCAAACCTTCCCATACCCTGATCGGTCCGCACGCCGGCATTCACCAGGCGACGGAAGGTGGCCCGGTTTGGCTGCTCTCCGAGCGCAAGACACGTTCCACCCCCCGCCGACCAGCCTGACGTTTAGCACCCTCGTCGCCCCACCTGTCCTGCGCCTCCCTTTCAAGCCACGCTAGTGATGCGCCCCTTTGTTCGTTTCGGCTTAATTCCTCGTGCTGTCGCTCGCGTGAGGCTTAACTGCAAGGAATCCTCAATTCAATCCGCGTTTGCAGGATTCTGGAGATTCAGAAAAGGGTTGGAGACGCGCAAGCCCTCCAACAGTGAAGGACCTGGGAGATCGAGGCGGCCCTCAATTAGTGGAGCGATCGACGCTGAGACATCGGGGCTCCTGGTGGAGCGGACACGGATATTCTGGAGGACTCTCAGTGAATCTCGAGCACAACCGAGGCAGACCGGAATTCGTCGCTCCACGAAGGAACCGGCGCGGCGTCCCCGTGCCTTGGGCCGGCGACGATCGGTGCGTCGGGCGGTCAGTCCTGGACTAGGTTGGCATGACCTCCCGCAGCGCTTCGGATTCCGTTCGCAAAGCCCCTTATTTCCTGGTCGCCGTTCTCCTCGCGTTCCTCGGCTCGTCCGTCGCGGCCGCCCAGGAGGAATCCTCGTCTGATGCGGCCTCCCACGCGGGTGATGCACCTCTCGTCTCCCCAACGGAGTCTTCCGAGTCCCTTTCGCCCCCTTCCGACTCCGGCCCGACGGGGGAGAAGGAAGACTCCGCCATGACGGATCGTCCCTACTGGCGCCAGAACCTCTTCGGCCGCTTCTTCCGGGACCAGAAATTCCTGTTCACCACTTGGTGGCCTTCGGAGTTTCGCCGGGAGGGGTTCACCCTCCCTATCCTGGCGGGAGTCTCCCTGGCGTCGACCTCGAGTCAGGGTCAGCAAGAGGGAACGGACCTGGAGGTGCAGACCTACATCCAGGGCGAGAATCGAAAGCGAGGAGGAGGGGTGGCGCGGGGATTCTCCTTCCTTGGAGATGCGGTCCCCGGGGCAGCGCTCGTCGGTACGGGCTACCTCATCGGCCGATGGAGCCACAACGACCGTCTCGCGGAAGCCTCGAGTCTTTCCGCCGAAGCCCTGCTTACCGCCGGCCTCTGGAGCTCCGCCCTGAAGACCGTGACGGCGCGCTCGCGCCCGGCGGGCGACACCCGGGGAAAGTTCTTCAATTACAACCCCGTTCCGGGGGAGACCGTGGGATCCTTTCCCTCCGGCCACGCCACCTGCGCTTTCACTGTCGCCACCGTCTTCGCCCAGGTCTACAAGGACCACCAATGGGTCTCCTGGGTCGCCTATGGCACCGCCGGCCTGATCGGCGCCTCGCGCGTGGCTCTCGGCCGGCACTTTCCCAGCGACGTGATCGTGGGCGGACTCCTTGGGAATAGTATCGGCCGCATGGTCGTGGCGCACGAGCGGGAATCCGGTCCGCCCACCTCCACGCTCCGGCCCTACCTCGATCCTGCCGGAAATCAGGCCGGTCTCGTCTGGACCCGCAACTGGTAAAGGCGGGCCAGAGTCGGAATCGCCAGATGAAACCCGCCGACGGCACGCGGTCCAGCCAGGACGCGAGCTCACGCATCGCAGACCAGCTTCTCTAGCCGAGGAGACTACGATACGTCTTCTCGTCGAAGCCCACCACGAGCGTCTTTCCAATTCGAAGCGTCGGAGCCCTGAGGTTTCCGCTGGGGCCGAGGAGGAGGCTCTTGAGGCTCTCGGGATCGGGTTTTTCCTTGCGCAGATCGAGATGAACGACCTGCTTCCCCTTCGTCGCGATGATCTCATCCACCTGCCTGGCGAGCGCCAGGGCCTGCGCTGCCGACATGGTGCTCTTCTTCGCATCCACCACTTCGGAGGCTTCGATCCTGTGCTTCGCAAGAAACTCTTGCGTCTTGCCGCAGGTCTTTCATCCGGGCCGGTGATACCGCCAATCCACTCGTCTCATCGCGAACCCCCCTGGATCATTGCACTCCGAAATAGAGCTTCAGCCAATCCTCGAGATCTTCAAACTCAACCGCCTTGCCGGTGGAGAGGAGATAGGAGCGCATGTTTCGCGAAAAGCCCTCGCCCGCAAACACGACAAGCCCGGGAATGGGCCATGCCGAGATGTCGGAGATGGTGGCCGGTATTTTCTCGTCCGCGGAGCCGCTTCCTCCCTGGAATTTGCACTCCAGGCCGAGGCTCTTTCGGGTTTCGGCGTGAGTAAGAACAACATCGATCTTGCGTTCACTTCCCCATAATCGCCTGCCCACTCGGACTTGGCTACGCACCTCCAGGCCAAGCCGCTTCCCGATCTCTTCGACATTCTTTTCAAGCTCGGCGCCGCTTTTCACGGCCGTAGAGCGGCCCGGCATTGCAGGTGGCTCCTAGTTTCCTTGGCTCAGCGCCGGAGCGCGTGAGGTTGTCTTTCTTCGCTTCGCGAGCGCACTTTCGAAGGGAGCGGTCTTGCCCACCGGCGGTGGATCGTAGTTCAGAACCACGATCTCTTGGATGGGTCCGCGACGATCGCCCTTCGAATTGATACTGCGCTTGGCGCTGACACGGTGAGTTTGAGTTGCGAACCGAGCATAGATTTTGAAGATGAGCGACGTCGCATTGTTGCTCAGCATTACGAAACACCCTCGATCGCTCAAAGCATGGAAAACTCTGGACAGCTCCTCCTGCTCCGCATCTCCGAACGGCGATTGTGTATAGCCGGTGAAGTTTGAGGTTGCGGATAGAGGGTCGTAGGGTGGATCAAAATAGATGAAATCTCCGTGTCGAGCGTAGTTCAGCGCCTCGCGAAAATGCGCGGTCTGCAGCCGGACTCCTCGAAGCGACGCTGAAACCGCTCGAAGATTGGCTTCGTCCAGGATGGTGGGTTTCTTGTAGTCACCGATAGGAACGTTGAACTGGCCTCTGGAGTTGACCCTGTAGAGTCCATTGAAACAAGTCTTGTTGAGATAGATGAATCTGGCCGCCCGTCCAGGATTGGAGAGGCGCCGGGGGTTTCGGCGTCGGATCTGATAGTAGTAGTCCTTCGAATGGAATCGCTGGTGCACGCGCAAACGGCCGATCACATCGTCCACCTGCTGCTGAACCGCCGAATAGACGTTGATGAGCTCCTCATTGCTGTCGGCAAGGAACACGGTGTCGGGCTGAAGGACTCGCTTCACGTGCAAAAACACTGCGCCGCTGCCCACGAAGGGCTCGAGATAGCGCGTCACCCGGAGCGGGTCGGGGTACAGGGCTGCGAATTGCGGGAGAAGCTGGGCCTTCCCGCCCGCCCACTTCAGGAAGGGTCGGGGGAGGTCATTTCTCTTTCGCAGAGACATCCTTCACCATCGCCTGATATCGAGGGTTTCCCCGGAGCGGATCGAGATCCGTGTCGTTGAGAGAATAGGCCTTCAGGGATGGGTTGAGAGGAAAGGCTTTCTCCAGGTTCTCGAGCGCCTTCTGGGGATCTTTCGCGAGGGAGTAGAAGCAGGCGAGGTCGTAGTAGGCGTCGCCTCGATCCTGGGGCTTCACTCCCGGTGCCGAGCTGCGCTTCCGGGTCGCCTCTTCCATGATCCTGGCCGCCCGCTCCCGATCGCCTTTGTCGAGGTAGAAGCGCGCGTCGGCGTAGGCATTCGTGGTGTGGTGCAGCTCCAGCAGGCGCGCCAGCTCCTCGATCGGCTTGGGGTGATCGTCCACGCGAAGATCGATGTAGCGGTCGTTGTAGCCCGCGTACCCTCCTTTCGCCCGCACGACCAGCAGCGCGGCCGACTGCTGTCCGCGGGAGTCGCCGCCCGCCGCTTGCCCCGCTGCGAGAGCCTTTACCAGGCGATCGGCCAGCGGAGTTCCGGCGGTGGCCTCGAACGTGGACGCCATCGCCTCCACCACTTCCTTGCCGGTCAGGATGTTTCCCTGGGCCGTGTAGTTCTTGCCGGTTTTTCCTCCCGCCCAGGGGTTGCACTTCTTTCCCGTCCAGGTCGCAGGACGGCCCCGCGCGTCCACGATTCCCGCCTGCCGCTGATCCCCCTGGGGATCGTCCTTCACCAGAGCATCGAGGGTCTCCTGCGCCGAGCGGCCCTGCTCCAGGAGCTGCAACCCCTTCGGCCCGAAGGTGGTGTTGGCGAAGGACTGGGTCGCGATGGCCCCCACTCCCGCCTTCGCCCACGGCACGACGGATCCGACCGCGAAAAAGCGCGACTCCACGGCAATCCCGAGATCCCCCGTGACGGGGTCGTACCCCACGATGCTGAAGGTGGAGACCGTCTCGGCCGCGTGAGCCGGATGAGAGGGGATCCCCATCGACATCGTCAGCATCGAGAGTAAGAAGGCGGCGGGCGATCGTCCACGCATGGAGCCTCCGGTCGATGACCGATGACAAGAGCGGGCATTATAGTCGCGTCGGCCTTTCGATCGATACCGCTAGCCGCGCTGAAGCAGGACTCCGAGCTGCGTCACTTCGCGCTTCGCCTCCTCGGACGACAAGGCGCGCGTCTCCTCCGCCCACCGGTAACCCCAGGGGTAGTCTCGAAGCAGCTCTTCATCCGGGGTGCCCGGATGCGTGATCAGTTCGGAGTCTCCCTCGGGCAGGTTCCGCAGAACCGCCAGCAGGGCGGGGAGATCCAGGCAGCCGGTCCGGGCGATACCGAAGCAGTAGTCGCAAGCATGGATCGGATCGGCGGGCGGGAGAGTCGGACGAAGGGCCGCCAGCGCCCGCCGGACGAGGCGGCGGGAGAGGGGCGTCCCCGGCGGCACGGGACCCGTCTCGCGCGGGAAGCGGATGCGGGGAATTCCGAACTCGCGCGCCAGGCCGAGAGTGACGCGCCAAAGGTCGGGGAGGACATGCAAGTGCTGGTGGCTGTCGAGGTGCGTGGGGCGGATCCCCGCCTGCACCGCCCGCGCGATCTGAGCTCGCCATTCGCTGCGGACCTCGTCGGCGCGCACCCTGCCGGCTCCCCAGGCAGGAACGAACCGCCGCCAGGAAGAGCGAAAACTCCCTTGCCGATCGACCAGGCTTGGGATCTCTCCCGGAGGAAGAAGGGGCGCGCCTCCCACGAGGCTCAAGTGGACCCCGATTTTCAGCCCGGAGAGCCGGGGCACGAGCTCCAGGGTTTTCTCGAAGTGGACGGTGTTGGTCAGGAGCGACGCGGAGGTCAGGATCCCGTCGCGAAAAGCCGAGGCGATCCCGGCGTTGACGCCCGCCGTGAGTCCCAGATCGTCGGCCACCACCAGAAGGCGCCGCATTCAGGACGCGGGGGCGGCCTGGCCCGGCACGCGGGCCCGACGACGCAAGGCGATGAGCTCCGGGTAGAGACGGAACATCTCGGCTACCATTTTCCGAATGGTGTGCATGCTGGAGAGCGTGGAAATGCCGCGGCTTCGCGGAAAGTAGTCCACCCCCATCTGGAGGATTCGAAATCCGCAATACTGGCAGCGGATCAGCAGCTCCGAGTCGATGAAGGAGGTGTCGCTGCGGAGGTGGACCTGCTCGAAGATCTTGCGGCGGACCAGCTTGAACGAAAAATTCACGTCCTTCACCCGCAGTCCGAAGAGTAGCTTGATCAGGAAATTCCATCCGAACGAATAGAGGGTGCGCAACGGTCCCTCTCCGGTGCGGTCGAAACGATAGGCCGACACGACGTCGCACTGGCGGATGATCCGGACCGCCTTGACCAGCTCGATCATGTCGAAGGGGTAGTCCGCGTCGGAGTAAAGCACCAGGTCCTTGGTGGCGCTGGCGAAGCCGGTCTTGAGCGCGCCTCCGAGCCGCTGGTTCGTCGCATGGTGCACGACCCGGACGTGAGGATCCGATGCGGCAAGGGCATCGGCCATCGCCCCGGTCCGGTCGGTGCTGGCGTCGTCCACGATCAGAATTTCGTAGTCGCCGGTGAGCGATTCCAGGATCTCGCCCGCGCTGCCCACCGCGGCGTGGAGGTTCTCCTCCTCGTTGTACATGGGAAAGAACACGGTGATGCTCTCGGCCGGATGGCGGCGAGCCTCGCGAAGCATGCGAAGCTCCTCGGGCTGGTTCGCCGGATGCTCCGTCGTCATGGGACTCCTCCCGGCGGGACGTTGGTCACCACGGTGACGCTTCCCACACTTTTCAGCAGGAAGGCCGGTATTTGAGGGTGGCGGGCCTTCAGGCGCGCGTATTCG
>DASYRY010000128.1:0-2994 GCA_036004025.1 Candidatus Polarisedimenticolia bacterium
AGCGCCGCCTGCTGATCTCCCACGCTTGCCGCGATGCGCAGCCTGGCTGCGCCGAGGCGCACGAGCCCCGCGGGGAACACGCTGGGTCGAATCGGCGGCAGGGCGCGAGGGGGGACGCCGAACAGGTCCAGGAGATCAGGATCCCAATCCAGCCGACTGAGTTCCATGAGCAGCGTGCGGGCGGCATGGGTGGGATCGGTGGACCAGGATTCGCCCCCCGTCATGCGGAATAAGAGAAAGGCGTCGAGCGTGCCGAAGCGGGCGTCTCCTCGCCGCGCCTTGCGCCGCAGGTCCCGGGATCGGTCGAGCAGCCATCGAGCCTTGCTGGCGGCGTAATGGGGACTCAGGCGCAGGCCGGTCTTCCTCGCGATCTCGTCGGCGCGATGGGAGAGGCTCGCGCAGAGAGCTTCTCCCCGTCGATCCTGCCAAGAGAGGGCGGGGGTCAGCGGCCGGCCCGATCGGGCGTCCCAGAACAGGCAGGTGGACCGCTGGCAGGCCAGCCCGATCCCGCGCACCCGCTCGGGCGGCACGCCGCGCAGCACACGATCGAGGACGTGCCGCACCGATCGATACAGCGCCTCGGGGTCGTGCTCCACGCGTCCGGGCGCAGGGCGCCGGGTCGCGACTGGCGAGGAAACGGTGCGCCGCACCCTCCCCCGCTCGCTCACCAGGCAAGCCTTCGTGGCCGTGGACCCCTGATCGATCCCCACCCAGTAATCCGGCACCCGTGCAGTATAGAAGAATGACCAAACTTCGTTTCATTTCGTTATCATCAAGGGATGAAGAATCTTCAAGTCGGCCTCATCGGCCTGGGAATCCACGGCTCCCGCTACGCGAGGCACCTTGCCGCCGGGGAGGTCGGGGGAGCGGATCTGGCGGTGGTTTCGCGGCTCGATCGCGTGCGGGGAGAAGCGCAGGCAAGAGAGCTGGGGGTTGCTTATGCCCCGGAGTACAGGTCGATCCTCGACGACCCAAGGATCGATGCGGTCGTTCTCGCCCTTCCGCCCGATCTTCACGCGCGACTCGTGCCGGAGGCGCTCGAGGCGGGCAAGGCCGTGCTGGTCGAGAAGCCCCTGGCTCCGGATGCCGATTCCGCCCGGCGGGTGGTCGAAGCAGGACGACGCTCGACGCGTCCCGCCATGGTCGCCCAGACCCTTCGCTTCAACAGCGTGGTGCAGGCGATCCGAAGTCATCGCGCGCGGCTGGGAGAGTTGCGCATCCTCTCGTTGAGCCAGCGTTTCGAGCCTTCCACCCGCGCCTGGCTCGACGATCCCGTCGCGGGCGGAATCCTCCGCAACACCGGCGTCCACTCCTTCGACCTGATCCGGTTCCTCAGCGGGCTGGAGGTCGAGGAGGTGCTCTGCTTCTCGGAGTCCGTTCTCACCTCGCGGACCGAAGACTCCTTCGCCTCGGTCCTGAGGCTGGAAGGAGGCGTCCTGGCCGTGGTGGAGAACAACCGGGCCACCGCCTCGCGCAGCGGTCGCATCGAGCTGGTGGGGGAACGCGGGCAGCTCGCGGCGGATCACGTCCATCACGTCCTGGCGGAGATCCGAGGCACCCGATCGGAGATGCTCGACCTGCCTCCTCCCGTCGCGACGGTGCGGGAATGTCTCGCGGCGTTCGTCGGGGCCGTGCGCGGAGAAAGGGAAGTCCCCATCCCGCTGGAGGAGGGGCTCAGGGCGGTGGAGATCGTGGATGCCTGTCGCGAGTCGGCGGAAAAGAAAAGGCCCCGCCGGGTGGCGGGGCGCGGCCTGGAAAGCGGAAATCCGATCAGCCCAGGATCTTGATGTCGCTCAACAGCCTCGCGAGGGGCGAGTCCTGGGAAGCGAAGACTCCCTCGTTGCCGAGGACGCTGAAGGTGTACAGCTTGTCGTTCGAGAGGTAGTAGTAGGTCTTCATGATCCCCGTGACTCCGGCCGGATTCTGCGTGCGCAGCTCGGCTCGCCGGATCCTCATGTCCCCTTCCTTCACCACCTCGTCCACCTGGATGTCCAGCTCGTAGCCCGGAATGGGAGCCTCGATCTTGCTGATGAAGATCTCCTCGACCGCGGTACGGCTCTTCTCCGTGAAAGGATAGCAGGCGAAATCGAGGATCGCGTGGCTGCGGGGGTCCTCCAGTCGAATCTTGTAGGACGGGCGGCGCTTCCCCTGCTCGGGAGGGACCGGATCGGTCCACTGGACGACTTTCCAGCCCGCGGGAACGACCATGGAAAAGCCGTAATCGCTCTCGAAGAACGGCTGCTCCTTGGCCACCGTCTCGCCCGGCATCGGGTGCGTCGCATGAGGCTTCGGCGCCGTCGCGCCGCCGCCCGGAGTCGTCTGCGCAGGCGATGGGGTGCTCGTGGCGGTGGTTCCCGTCGTGGTGGCGGGCTTGTGGAGCCAATAGTAGATCCCGCCGCCCGCGCCTAGGACGACGAGGAGCATCAGCCAGAGTTTCTTTCCACCCACGACTCTTCTCCTTACCCTAATAAGGCCGCCCGATTTCCAAATGGGGCCGACCGGCCCAAAAACTCCCCGCCCGGGCCTTCCCCCGAGCGACATGACACAACGCCCCAAACTTAGGTCCGCATGAGGGGAAAGGCAAGGCGTTCACGGGGTCGAAAAGGGGTGTGGAAGCGCTGTGCTATAATGCGCCAAATCCCGCATCCATCGGGATTTGCCGCCAACTGGCGGGCCCATAGCTCAGGTGGTCAGAGCAGCTGACTCATAATCAGTTGGTTCCAGGTTCGAGTCCTGGTGGGCCCACCAAGTTTTCCTCGTTCGATTCTTGGAGTTCCCTTGGATCCGCACCTTGAAAAGCTGCTTCGGCTTCAGGAAGTGTCGCTGGTCATCGAGAACCTGAACCGCCAGCTCTCCTCCTTCCCCTCCAGGCTTCAGGATCTCGAGCAGTCTCTGGCTCGCCGCAGGGCCGATCTGGCCAAATCCGGCGACGAGCTAGCGAGCCAGCATAAGGAGCGCCGAAAGCTCGAAGGGGATCTTCAATCCATCGAGGCC
>DASYRY010000129.1:0-6328 GCA_036004025.1 Candidatus Polarisedimenticolia bacterium
TGAGCAATTCCGCTTTCAGCATCGTCGCCTGCGGGCCCTGCCAGGTCAGCTACTGTCAGGGGGGCGGGTTCAAATGCCAGTTCAACAACACCTGCGGCGGGGGTGGGTGCTGCAACTACACCTGCGGGATCCCGGATGCAAGCTGCGAGCTTCCCGATCCCTGCCCGCCGAACATCTGCAACTGCTTCTGACGCGCGTGGGTCCATGACGAGCCCCGGCGCCATACTGCCGCGGTGCCGGGGCCGTCATGCAGGAGGCTCATGGCAGCAAAGGAGAAGGTCATGCGTTCCTATCGTTCCTCCTCGTGGCTGGTGTCCTGGATCGTCGTCCTCGGAGTCACTCTGCTCCAGCAAGGAACCACCCTTTATTCGAAGGCTGGCGACCCGGGCCGCCGATGGGCCGATTCCGAAGTCCTGATCAAGTTTCGACCCGCCGCGACCGCGCTGGAGCGCGCGAGTGCAAGAGTCGAGGTCAACGGTCGCATTTTGAGAACCTTCAACTCGGGGGCGGAGCAGTGGCGTCTGGGACTGGGCCAGACCGTCGAGCGGGCCCTCGAAAAGTTGAAAAAGAACCCGCGAGTCGAATACGCCGAGCCGAACTACGTCATCGTGCCCGTGACGGTTCCCGACGATACCTTGTTCTCCTCGCAGTGGCCCCTGCTCAACAGCGGCGGACAAGGCGGAACCGCCGACGCGGACATCGACGCGGATGGCGCCTGGGACCGGACGACGGGATGCGGCGAGGGAACGCCCGGATGCAGCCAAGCCGTCAGGGTCGCGGTCACGGATACGGGCATCGCGTTCCACGAAGATCTCGAAGAGAACGTCGATCGATCCCTCTCCTACGATTTCGCCAACGACGATCCCGACGCCGACCCTGGATGCGTCCTGTTCCCGAATCCAGGTCACGGCACGCACGTAGGAGGCATCATCGGCGCCGTGGGCAACAACGGCCAGGGGATCGCCGGGGTGAACTGGCAGGTTCGTCTGATGGCACTCAAGATCTTCCCCAGTGCCGGCACGTTGGAAGGGTTTGTCGCCGACGCGGTGGCGGCCATCGACTACGCCACCGCCCACGACGCCGACATCATCAACGCCTCCTGGCAGATCAATGACGTCTGCGAGCTCCCCTGCGCGCAGACGCTCTACGACGCCATCGCCAACGCCGGCGCGCACGACATCGCGTTCGTCGTCGCCGCCGGAAACCACTCCAATCAGAACAACGACATTCCCGGCGTCGGTCGCTTTCCCGCCGCTTACGATCTCCCGAACTTGATCGCCGTTGCGGCGACGGATCGGAAGGACAAGCTCTGGTCGGGTTCCGCCTACGGGCCGACCAGCGTGGACCTCGGCGCGCCTGGGGTCTCGGTGAACAGCACGCTCCCCGGGCCGGTCATCAACCAGCTTCCATGCGAGCGAGGGCCCGGCATCTACGACATCCGAACGGGGACTTCGATGGCCGCGCCGCACGTCGCCGGCGCGGCGGCCCTCCTGAGAGCTCTGGATCCTTCGGTCTCGGTCGCCCGAATGAAGGAGATTCTCATGGGCTCCACGGATCGCCTCTCCGACCTCCAGGGAAAGACGGTGAGCGGCGGGCGGCTGAACGCGCGCTGCGCCGTGGAGACGCTGATCCAGGATACCGACGGCGATCTCAGGGGCGACGCGTGCGACAACTGCCCCCCGATCTACAACCCGGATCAGGCCGACCCGAACATCGGGAATCCGGTCGTGACGGTGCAGTTCCCGAACGGCGGCAACCTCCTCTCCATCACCTCCCAGGTGACCCTCACCTGGAACGCGACCGACGCCTGCGGAGGGGTCACCTCGGTTGATCTCCTGCTTTCCCGCAACGGCCCCGGAGGTCCGTTCTCGAACATCGCGCTCAACCGTCCCAATACCGGTTCCTACGTCTGGAGCGTCACGGGCCCCGCGACCAGCAACGCCTTCTTGAAGGTGGTCGCGAGGGATCCGGGCATGCATCAGGGAGAAGATCTCAGCAACTCCGCCTTCTTCATCGCATCTTGCGGACCGTGCCAGGTCAGCTACTGCCAGGGAGGCGGCTTCCGCTGCCAGTTCAACAACAGCTGCGGCCCGGGAGGGTGCTGCAACTACACCTGCGGGATCCCGGATGCGAGCTGCGAGGTCCCCGATCCGTGCCCGCCGAACATCTGCAATTGCTTCTGAATGGGAGACCGTGATTCGGGATAGACTAACTTGACAGGGCGGGACGGCCGACGACTCGCCCGCGTCCCTCGCACCGGACGTCCTTCGATGGAGCCTCGCCATGCGTCCACCTGCCAAACACCCCATCCTCTTCATGCTTCTGTTCGTCACGCCGGGAGTCGCATTCCCAGCCATCCGCGGCTAGATCGAGCGTCCCTGGACGGGCACGACTTGCATGCAGGAATCCCATTTTTTTACCAATCCGTGCACGGGAGCCTCGACGCTCCTTTCCGAGAGCTCGGCCCTGGACCTCGACCCGTTCGTCTGCAGTTATGTCGAATTGAGCGGACCGGATGTCGGCATCGAGTGCGAGGTGATCCAGCCAACCTCGGCAGCGGCTTACTCGACCTCCTGTCCGATCCAGTTCGACGAACTCTGGCTCACCGATGAGACCGCAAACCACGTGAACTGGTTTCGTGTCACCTGCGCGGCGAGCTACGACGTCGTCCGGGGAAACCTGTCGGCCGTGACGCCCGGAATCTCCCAAATCGATCTCGGTCCGGTCCAGTGTCTGGGTGAAAACGTTCCTCAGGAGAACTGGTGGTTCATATCGGGACCAGCGGACGGCGAGACGCCCCCCGTCGGCCAGGCATTCTTCTATCTCGTGCGGCCTCGGAGCCTCGCGCTCGGCGACGAAACGTACGGACATTCCAGCGACAACCGTGAACGAGCGCCCTTCTCGGGTGACTGCTCGTTCTGAAAAGGCGACCACGAGTCGGACCAGGTCCTCTGGCTCGCCACTCCCTGTTCTGGTAGCTGCGCACGCACCCGAAGAACGACGGCCTCCCCTCCTCCGCCCTTTCTGTGCTCGCCCGAGCTCTCTCTCGCCAGGATCTCCGGTCCCGGCCTCGCGTCCGGGGGTCGCTGCCCGGCCTGAAGGACCCGCCATTGTTCGCCTGCCCGGGGATCGACTAGAATCGCCGCGCGACTCCTTTTTCCCCATACCTTGAAAAGGCGAGAGAGCAGATGTCCCAATCGGTCATCCAGATCATCGGCGCGGGACTCGCCGGCTCGGAGGCGGCGTGGCAGCTCGCCCGCCGCGGGCACACCGTCGATCTCCACGAGATGCGTCCGGAGCGCAGCACCGCGGCGCACAAGACGGGAGATTTTGCGGAGCTGGTTTGCAGCAACACCTTCAAATCCGACGCTCTCGACACCGCCACGGGGCTGCTCAAGGAGGAGATGCGGCGCTGTGGATCGCTCATTCTCCGGGTTGCCGATGCCACGCGGGTTCCTGCGGGAACGGCCCTGGCGGTGGATCGGGATCGATTCGCCCGCGAGGTGACCGAGGCGCTGAGTACCGAGCCTCTCGTCCGGATTCGTCGGCGCGAGGTCTCGGAGATTCCCCAAGATGGAATCGTCATCGTGGCCACGGGACCTCTGGTGTCCGAGTCCCTCTCCGAGGACATCGCCCGCTTCACCGGCCGCGACTATCTCTATTTCTTCGACGCCGTCTCGCCCATCGTGGAAGCCGACTCCATCGACCTCTCGCGGGTCTTCCGGGCTTCCCGCTACGGGAAAGGGGATGACGACTACCTCAACTGCCCGATGGACGAGGAGACCTACGCGCGGTTCCTCGACGCGATCCTGGCCGCGCAGACGGCGCCACGCCACCATTTCGACGATACGGGCTTCTTCGAGGGATGCCTCCCCATCGAGGAGATGGCGCGTCGCGGGCGCGACACCCTTCGATTCGGACCCATGAAGCCGGTCGGGTTGGTGGATCCGAAGACCGGGAAGCGCCCCTACGCCGTGGTCCAGCTCCGGCAGGACAACGCCGCCGCCGCGCACTTCAACATGGTGGGTTTCCAGAACAGCCTTCGCTGGGGAGAGCAGGAGCGCATCTTCCGGATGATCCCGGGGCTCGAAGAGGCGTCCTTCGTCCGCCTTGGCATGATCCACCGGAACAGCTACATCAATGCTCCGGCCGTTCTCGCTTCCACGTTCCAGGCGCGCAAGCGGGAGGATCTCTTCTTCGCGGGACAGGTCTCCGGAGTCGAGGGATACCTGGAGTCCGCGGCCTCCGGCCTGATCGCCGGGATCAATGCGGCGCGCCTCGCCGAGCGCATCGAGGCGATCCCGTTCCCGCCCACCACCGCCTTGGGGTGCCTCGGACGCTACATCAGCTCGGCGGAGGTCAAGGACTACCAGCCCACCAACATGGCGTTCGGACTTCTCCCGCCGCTGGATCGACCGATCCGGGACAAGCGGGCCCGCCGGGAGATGCTGGTGCGCCGCGCCCTGGACGATCTCGGCACGTTCCTCGGATCGCTGCATCCCGTGGGCGTCCCCCACTGAAAGCGAGACTTCCCACGATGCCCCTGACCCGACACGGTCCGCGCAACGCTGACGAGCAAAGGGGCCCATCCGGCATCGATACCGCCATCCGCGCCTACCTGCGCCATCTGAAGCTCGACGTGAATGGCTCCCCCGAGACCCTCCGCGCCTATGCCTCCGATCTGGGCGAGTTTGCCGCCTTCCTGGAGCGGGAGGTCGGCGGCGCGCGCGGGAGGGATCCCCGCAAGGTGGATCGGCTGGTCATCCGGGAATTCCTCGGAGTGCTCCATCGACGGCAGGTGAAGCGCTCCACGGTCGCGCGCAAGCTGGCCGCTTTGCGCTCCTGGTTCCGCTACCTCAAGCGCCAAGGAAGGATTGCAACGAACCCGGCTCAGGGCGTCTCCACGCCCAAGCAGGAGCGCCGGCTCCCCCGCCAGCTCAGCGTCGACGAGATGGACCATCTGCTGGAGATGCCCGACGATTCGGCGCCTCTCGGCGCCCGGGACCGGGCGATCCTGGAGCTGCTCTATGCCACCGGTGTGCGCGTCTCGGAGCTGACCGCGCTCGACTTCGAGGATCTGGACCTGAGCGAAGGAATGATGAGGGTGCGAGGCAAGGGCAGGAAGGAGCGGATGGTGCCGGTAGGCTCCAAAGCCGTTCAGGCTGTCCGCAAATACCTGCGCCGGCGATCCGAGCTCGAGCCGCGCCCCGGAAGGGGCGAGGACGCCCTGTTCCTGAATTTCCGCGGCACGCGTCTCAACGTCCGGAGCGTGCGGCGCCTCCTGAACCAGGCGCTGGAAGCCGCGGCCATCGCGCGCAAGGTCTCCCCGCACACCCTGCGACATTCCTTCGCCACGCACCTCCTCGACGCCGGAGCGGACTTGCGCTCGATCCAGGAGCTGCTGGGCCACGCCTCGCTCTCGACCACGCAGAAATACACGCACGTCTCCACGGAAAGGCTGCTGAAGGCCTATGGCAAGGCCCACCCTCGCGCCTGAGACTCTCCTCGCCACCGCCATCGATGCCGCCCGGATCGGGGGGGAGGTATTGCGGCGGAACTTCGCGGGCACCGAGCCGCTGCGCGTGAGGGACAAGGGGAAGAACGACTTCGTCACCCGCGTGGATGGCGAAGCCGAGGAAGCCGTCGTCTCCCTCATCCGGAGCCGCCATCCCTCCCATGCGATCCTCGCCGAGGAATCGGCGGCCGCTCCCGGGGTGGAAGCGGAATGGATCATCGATCCGCTGGATGGAACCACGAACTACATCCATCGCTATCCCTTCTTCGCCACCTCGGTGGCCGTGCGCGTGGAGGGCCAGGTCGTCGCCGGCGCGGTCTACGATCCCGTCCGGGACGAGATGTTCTCCTCGGCGAAGGGAGCCGGCTCGCAGCTCAACGGGGCGCCCATCCGCGTGTCGGATTGCCGGGATCTCTCGAAGTCGCTCCTGGTGACCGGCTTTCCCTTCCGCTCGATGAAGCGGCTGCCGCAATTCCTGGCCTCCTTCGAGAGCCTCATCCATCTCTCTTCGGGAATCCGGCGCGACGGGTCGGCGTCGCTCGATTGCTGCTACGTCGCCTGCGGGCGGCTCGACGGATTCTGGGAATGCGGCCTCTCGGCGTGGGACATCGCCGCGGGCTCGCTGCTCGTGGAGGAGGCCGGCGGGACCGTCAGCGATTTCGAAGGCCGCCGGGGCTTCCTGACTACCGGCGACATCGTCGCCTCGACGAAGGACCTCCACCCCGAATTCCTCGCCGTCGTCCAGCGCGCCTACCTCTGAGCCTGGGCGCGCTCCGCGTCCTCCTTCGCCTTCTCGAGCTTGCCGAGCCCCCC
>DASYRY010000130.1:0-6326 GCA_036004025.1 Candidatus Polarisedimenticolia bacterium
AATGCCGGCGCTTTCAGCGATTCCCTGGACGGCACGGTCCGGGAAGTGACGCTCCTGGATCGCCACGGCCGCGTGGAGCGCCGGGAGGTCCGGCGCTCCGACTTCGTCTACCGCGGCGCGCCGTTCGTGGGGGATCGCGCGGTGGTGGAGGCGGTCTTCGAGCTGACGCGCAAGGATCCCGGAGCCGTCGAGAAGATCGTCCTGCCGTTCCGCGAGCATCGCAAGCGCACGCAGCCGCAAGGCGCGCGCAGCTCCGGCTGCATCTGGAAGAACCCGCCCGGGAGCCATGCCGGGCGTTTGGTGCAGGAGGCGGGGCTCAAAGGAACGGTGCGAGGAGGAGCCCGGATCTCCGAGGTCCACGGGAACTTCATCGTCAACACCGGCGGCGCCACCTTCTCCGACGTGATGGGTCTCGCCGATCTGATCCGGGAAAAGGTGCTGAAGGATTTCGGGGTCACGCTGGAGATGGAGGTCGTGGTTTGGTCCTGAACCGGCCGATCGTTCCTTCCTCCGACGGGCGCTTCTTGCGCCTGACTCGCAACGAGCAGGTCCGCAAGAGGCGCCGGAACAGGACTCTCTTGAAGGGAGCCACCTGGACCGGCCTTCATCTGGGAGCCGCGGGCATGGTCGCCCTCTCGGCCTGGGGAGGGCACCACTATCTGACCCACTCGACACGATTCACCATCCGCCAGGTGCTGTTCTCGGGCGGCACGAGCGCCCCCCCCGCCCAGATCAAGGCGGTGACCGACGCCTTCGTGGGCCGGAACATCTTCGCGGCCGATCTGAACGTGCTCCAGACGAAGCTCGAGTCCCAGCCTTGGATCAAGACCGCCAGCGTCAAGCGCCGCATCCCCGACGTCTTGCTCATCCAGGTCGAGGAACGGGTCCCCGAAGTCCTGGTGCGGATCGGAGGCTCTCTCTATCTGGCCGACGGTGAGGGCATTCTCCTGGATCGGTCCGGGCCGCAGTACGCCGATTACGACTTTCCCATCCTGACCGGCTTGGACCGGGCCGGCCGGGAAACGCTCAAGCGAAAAGTCACCCTGGGAGCCGCCTTCGTGAACTTCCTCTATCGGACTCGTCCGGCCCTTGGCGACCAGGTCTCGGAGCTGGATCTCTCCGGCGAGGACGGAATCGAGGCCCGGCTCAACGACGGCGGCGCTCCCCTGCGGATGAGCACGGACGCGTTCGATCTGAATCTGGACAATTACCTGGCCATGCGGAATTACATCGCCGCCAACTATGGGAGCGTGCAATACGTGGATCTGAGGTGGAAGGATCGCATCACCATTATGCCCGCAGCGACGAGGAGCACCGAGCATGGGGCGAAGTAGCAGGCACATCGTGGGTCTGGACATCGGCACCACCAAAGTGAGCGTCACCGTGGCGGAGCCCAATGAGCATGGCGGGCTCGACATCGTGGGGTTCGGCACCTGCCCTTCCAAGGGTCTCCGTAAGGGGGTCGTGATCAACCTGGATGCCACCGTGGACTCGATCAAGTCGGCGGTGGAAGAGGCGGAGCTCATGGCCGGCGTGGCGGTGGAGAAGGCGTTCGTGGGGATCGCGGGGGGGCACGTGCGCGGCTTCAACAGTCGCGGCGTGGTCGCCATCGGCTCGAAGGATCATGAGATCACCCGAGGGGACGTGGCCCGCGTGCTCAACGGCGCCCGGGCGGTGTCCATCCCACCCGATCGGGAGATCTTTCACATCCTCCCGCAGGAGTTCCTGGTGGACGATCAGGATGGCATCGGGGATCCCGTCGGCATGACGGGGACGCGGCTGGAAGCCAACGTCTACATCGTCACCGGCTCCATCTCGGCGGTCCAGAACATCGTGAACTGCGTGAACCGAGCCGGGATCGAGGTCGAGGACACCGTGCTGGAGCAGCTGGCCGCCTCGGAGGCCACCATCACCCCCGACGAGAAGGACATGGGGGTGGCCCTGATCGATATCGGCGGCGGGACCACCGATCTGGCCCTCCTCGAGCGGGGCGCCATCCGGCACATCAGCATCCTGCCCACCGGGGGCGACCACTTCACCAACGACATCGCGGTGGGTCTTCGGACGCCGGTGCCGGAGGCCGAGAGAATCAAGAAGAAGTACGGCTGCGCTCTGCCCGGACTGGTGAGCGAGGAGGACACCATCGAGGTACCCAGCGTGGGCGGCCGGAAGTCCAGGGTCCTTTCCCGACAGATTCTGTGCGAAATCATCCAGCCCCGGGCCGAGGAGATCTTTTCCCTCATCAACGAGGAAATCGTCCGCACCGGTTTCGACAAGTCGATCAATGCGGGTGCGGTCCTCACCGGAGGCGGATCCATCATGGAGGGAATCCCTGAAGTCGCCGAAGACGTGCTGGACATGCCGGTCCGCCGCGCCGCCCCGGTCAACGTCGGGGGCCTGTCGGACGGCGTGAACAGCCCGCTCTTCAGCACCCCGGTGGGACTGGTGCTCTACGGGCACCGCCATCGAACGCGACGCGTCGAGGTGCTGCCGCCCATGAACCCCTTCTTTTTCGCCCGCATGGGTGTGCGAATGAGGACCTGGATCCAGGAGCTGTTTTGAAGAGGAGAAGCGGCCTCCCCAAGGGGCCAGTTCAAAGTCGCCTGCCGGGCCTTGAAGTCCGGGAGGCCCAACCGTCAGGGGGAGAATCGATGATTCGAATGGACAACAGCGAAGCCGCGGAGAAGAAAGTGGGCCTGGCCTTCGCCGAGGCAAAGGAAGTGGGAGCCAACATCAAGGTGGTGGGAGTGGGCGGAGGCGGCGGCAACGCCGTCAACCGGATGATCGCCAATGGACTCCTCGGGGTCGAGTTCATTGCCGCGAACACCGATTGCCAGGCCCTGCGCAGCGCCAAAGCGCCCGTCCGGCTCCAGATCGGCTCCAAGCTCACCAAGGGTCTGGGCGCCGGCGCGAATCCGGACGTGGGACGGAACGCCGCCCTGGAGGATTCGGAGAAGATCCTGGAGCTGTTGAGCGGCTCGGACATGGTGTTCATCACGGCGGGCCTGGGGGGTGGCACCGGCACCGGAGCGACCCCCATCATCGCGAATCTCGCCCAAGAGCTGGGGGCGCTCGTGGTGGCCGTCGTGACCAAGCCCTTCGCGTTCGAAGGGAAGCGGCGCAAGGAGCAGTCGGAACAGGGATTGCGGGAGCTGCAGGAATGCGTGGACACCGTCATCGCCATCCCGAACGAGAAGCTGCTGGCCACGGTGGACAAGAAAATGGCGCTGGGCGCCGCCTTCCAGTATGCCGATGACATCCTCCGGCAGGCTGTCCAGGGCATCTCCGACCTGATCACCATCCCCGGCGAGATCAACCTCGACTTCGCCGATGTGAAGACCATCATGGCGGGCATGGGCATGGCCCTCATGGGCACGGGCATCGCGCGTGGCGAGAACCGCGCCATGGAAGCCGCCCAGAAAGCCATCTCCTCACCTCTTCTGGAGGACGCCGCCATCGACGGGGCCAAGGGGATCCTGATCAATATCACCGGCGGGCCGGATATGACGCTGCACGAGGTCTCCGAGGCCTCGACGCTCGTGCAGAAGACGGCGGACCCGGAGGCGAACATCATCTTCGGGACCGTGATCGACCCCACCATGACGGACGAGATGAAGGTGACTGTCATCGCCACCGGCTTCAAGGATCCCTCGGCGACCGTCCAGGACAGGCGCGGCCGGGAAGCCTTCCCGATGCGCGATCGAGGTGGGTTCGAGCACCGGATCTCCGACACCCCAGCCTTCCTGCGCAAGCAGCAGCGGGAGTCGGGCAGCTTCGCTCCCGCGGAGGAATCGGCGGCTCCCGCTTACGCGTCGCTGCAGGACGAGCTCGACATCCCGACCTTCCTGCGCAAGCAGATGGACTGATGGGAATCGGAGACAACCAACGGACGTCCGGGAGGATTGCGTAGGGAGAGTGGGGCGCATAGAATGAGCGCCGGCTGACTCGCGCCGGGGGGATGGCGCGAGAGCAGGTTGGCTCTTTGGGGTGGAGCGGACCCTGCAGAATCTCTACCGTATTCTCGTGGTCGACCACGAGCCGGAGACCGTGCGGCGCCTGACCGACTGGCTCCGGAGCGACAGCTTCGCCGTCAGCACCGCCACGGACGGTCCGGAAGCGCTCGAGGTGGCCTGTCGCGAGACTCCCGATCTCATCCTCCTGGATCGCGCCCTGCCGACCCTCTCCGGAGAGGCGGTGGCCAAGGAGCTGAAGCAGCACCCTCTCCTGGGGACCGTTCCCATCATCATGCTCACCAACGGCGGCGGGCCGCTGGAACAAGTCGCCGACGACCTCATCACCGATCCGACCAACGTCCACGAAGTGCGGTCCCGCATCCGCACCATGCTCAAGAAGCGGGACGTCTACCTCCAGCTGGAGCAGGCGAACCAAGAGCTGAAGGAGGCCAACTCGCGCCTTCAGCAGCTGCTCGTTCACGACGAAAAGACGACGCTCCTCAATTACCGGGCATTCAACCAGCGCCTGCAGGAGGAGTTCCGGAGGGCCAGGCGCTACCGCGAGTACCTGTCGCTGATGATGCTGGATCTCGATTACTACAAGGACGTGAACGACCGATACGGGCATCCCAGCGGCGATGACGTGCTGCGCGAATTCGGCAGGATTCTCACGCGCAGCACGCGCGAGACGGACCTGGTGGCCCGCTTCGGAGGGGATGAATTCGTCGTGCTCCTGCCCGCCACCGCGGGTCCTCCGGCCTTCAAGCTGGCCGAGAGAATCCGGCAGGCGATGGAGGCGCACTCGTTCCAGCTCGGCGAGGAGGCCGTGAGGGTCACTTCCAGCCAGGGAATCGCGACGTTTCCCGTCAACCCACGCATCCTTTCCCATGAGGACCTCGTGAAAGAATCCGACAAAGCGCTCTACCTGGCGAAGGAGGCGGGCCGGAACCGGACGGTGCTGGATCCCCGCTCGATTCGCGCGTGACGAGTCTTCGACGCACGAGCGTGCTTCTCCTCCTCTTCGTCCTTGGAGGCGGCGGGGGGGTGGCCCGGCCGGAGCGCGTTCCGCGAGGCAGCATCGGCTACGGCGCCGGCAAGGTGACGAAGCCCGAGCTCAAGGAACTTGTCGCGGGAGCCGATCTCATCGTAGTGGGACGCATCGTCGAGGTGGGCGGCATTCCCCATTCCGGCCCCTCGAGGCGGCAGCCTCGATCCAAGCGGTACACTTATTGGGAGAGCAGCTACGCGGTCCTGAAGATCGAAGATACCCTCAAGGGGAAGGCGAGCGGCGCGAAAGTGAAGATCGCCTACAAGTCGGATCTGGAGGGGGATCTCACCCACTACCAGTCGGGGAAGTCGTACGTGGTGTTTCTGTTGAATCCCAGGAAATTCCCAGACGCCTACACGACCGCCGCCTATCACTTCGGGGAATATCGCATCAACGATCAAGGGAAAGCCGAGAGGGTCAACGACCCCTCGGAGATCAGCAAACCCGTGCCTCAGCTGGTCGAGAACATCCGCAAGGCCCTCGGCAGACCGAAGACCGCATCCTGAAGCGACCCGCCGCCAGGCTCAATCGCCGCGCTGGTACAGAACCTCGAGCAGAGGGAACCGCCGAGAGAGCGGTCCGGCCAAGGAGGCCCTCGTCTCGCCAGGGAGCGCAAGGAAAAGCATCCAGAGAACGGCCGCCAGCATGACCGCCACGCCCAGGCCATGTGTGAACGAGGAAATCCTACCCACGGATTCCTGCCCCAGCAGACCCCACTGATAGAAGAGGTGATTCCAGTCATTCTCGCCTCCGCCCACCAGCGGGAGCTTCAAATCCCGGGCATCGGCCATGTAGAACCCGATCCCGAGGAAGTTCTGGCCGAACCACCAGAAGCAGGCCGACGCGGAGAACGGACTTGCCTTCATCAGGAATCGGACGACCAGTCCGAGCGGAATGAGGAGCTGGAAGAGGGTCCCACCCAGGAAGTGAAGGGTCTCCCCGAACGGGAGCAGGAATAGATGTCCCGCCTCATGAAAGGCCAGGTTGAGCCAGTCGAGAAAGGTCCAGGGATTCTCCCGTCCGGCGAGGATGAGGGTCCACACGAGCAGGGCTGCGGCTGGAATCGTCGAAACCCAGCGGATGCCGCGCTCTCCTCTGAGCGCAGGGCGGGCGGCCGATCGCCGGCATTCGGCCCGTGTCTCCATGGGTGGAAAGATGGGCGGCGCGCGGGAGGAATGCAAGCCCGACTCGAGCGAGCCGCGTGGAGGACGGACGATGCGCTCGCGATTCCTCTAGTTCGAGGCTTCTCCGCCTCCCCTCGACCGTGAAGTGCCATCCGCAATGCCCGTCGGACGTGGATGGATTCTGATCGTCGCAGGTGGAGC
>DASYRY010000131.1:0-2874 GCA_036004025.1 Candidatus Polarisedimenticolia bacterium
ATTCGTTCGTTTCGAGGTGAACGATCCGCTGTTCGGCTCGGACGACGAAACCGATCCCCTGTTCAATGCCGGTGGCGGCGTCCGCTTCTTTTTCGGGAGGGATTTCAACCTCCGGCTGGACTTTCGCTCGGTCTTCTTCCAGGGAGACAACGTCGTCCTCCAGGATCAGGACTACCAGGATCATGAGTTTTCCGTGGGAGTCGGCTGGATCCTGGGAGGCCGCGGCGGCCGGCGCCACTACCCCTAACCCTTTGAATAGAGTCACGATAGCGCCTTTTCTCCTGCCTGGCGGTCGGGTTGAAGGGTTGCACGAGCCCGCCTGAATCCCTACATTTCCCTTCTGGCCGAGCCCCACCTCGGGGGCGGTCCCGCGCCTAAGGAACTCGAATCGAGGCACGCGATCCGATGACGGGAGAAGAGATCTGCCGCAATCTCGATGAGCTTTCCCATAAGGGGGCCGGGCTCGAGGAGATCCTCGCCCGGGCCGTACATCATCTGCATCATTCCAATCCGCGCTTCCACTGGACGGGGATTTACGAGCTCTATCCGGACAACGTGCTGAGGCTGGGCCCCTTCATCGGCGCTCCCACGGATCACGTCTTCATCGCGGTAGGCCGTGGCGTCTGCGGCACGGCGGTCGCCGAGAACAGGAACATCAACGTGCCCGACGTCAGGCGCGCTCCGAACTACCTGGCATGCTCCACGGAGACCCGCTCCGAGCTGGTCGTTCTCATCCGACAGGGGAGCAGGATCTTCGCGCAGATCGACATCGACAGCCACGAGCTGGACGCTTTCGACGGCGACGCGGTGGTGCAGGTCGAAAAGGTGGCCGACTATCTCGCGCTCGCCTACGCTCGGGCGGGCGGCTCCGGCACCGAGGCAAGTCCGGCGACGTAGCTCGCCTTCCACGTGGAGCAGGATTGTCTTGAAATCCAGGCCGATTCCCGTCCCGCATCCCCCGGAGCCTGTCGCCGGCCGGATCGAGGCCTTCGAGCGGCGATTCCGCATCCTCGACGAGCAGATGCGGGTCCTGGAGCGCGAGCGCCAGAAGCTTTCAGCGGTCGTCCACCACACCGATGCGGGATTCCTCGTCCTCGACTCGTCGCTCAAAGTCACCTGGGCCAATTCGATCTTCACGCGCCGCTTCTCCCGGAGCACCCATCCCGGCGCTCTTGTGGGGACCTCCTGCAACGAAGTCCTTTGCGGCGAGGCGAGCCCCTGCGAGCAGTGCCCCGCCGCGCGTCCTTTCGCCACCGCCACCGTGGCGCACCACGAGATGCGCCTCGAGAACCGGGAAGGCCTGCGCTATCTCTACGTCACGGCCATGCCCATCAAGTCGCTCACGGGAGAGACGGACCAGTGCATCGTCATGGTCCAGGACGTTTCCAACCTCGAAGTCCTGCGCCGATCCCAGGAGGACCTGAAAACCAGCGAAGAGCGATTCCGGTCGATTTTCGAGCATGCCGCGACCGGCATGAAGACGGTGAGCACCGAGGGCCGGCTCATGCAGGTCAATCCGGCGTTCTGTAGATTCATGGGACGCCGCGCCGAGGATCTGGTGGGGAAGAGCTTGGAGGAGATCACGCATCCGGACGATCTGGCGCAAACGCGGAGAATCTTCCAGACAGGACCGGAAGGCTTCCCCCGGATCCAGGAGATCGAGAAGCGCTACTTGCGCAAGGATGGCTCCGTGGCGTGGGGCCACACCAGCGTCACCTGGATCTACGATGCCGCGGGAAAACCTATCTATGCCGTGGCCCTCGTCCAGGACATCCGCGAGCGCAAGGAGGCGGAGAAGGCCCTGACGCAGAGCGAGGCCCGGAAAGGGGCGATCCTCGACACGGCGCTCGACGCGATCCTCACCATCGACCACGAAGGGAAGGTCATCGAGTTCAACCGCTCGGCCGAGAAGATGTTCGGCTATTCACGAGAGGAAGCCCTGGGACGATGCATGGCGGATCTCATCGTTCCCCCCTCCCTGCGGGAGCCCCACCGCCAGGGTCTGGAGCGCTATCTCAGCACCGGCAAGGGACCGATCCTCGGCACGCTCATCCAGATTGAGGCCATGAGGCGTGACGGCTCCCAGTTCCCTGTGGAGCTTGCCATCACCCGGATTCCTCTCGATGGCCCGGCCCTGTTCACCGGCTTCGTCCGGGACATCACCGAGAGGAAGCGCGCCGAGGAGGCGCTGCGCCAGCGCGAGGAGCAGCTGCGCCACGCCCAGAAGATGGAGGCGATCGGCACCCTCGCCGGGGGCGTGGCTCACGACTTCAACAATCTCCTTACAGGAATCCTCGGCTACGCCGAGCTCTTGAAGATGGGCTCGAGGAACGGAGAGAAGGTCTATCAGGCGGCAGAGGTGATCGAGAGGGCTGCCTCGCGGGCCGCCTCGCTCACGCAGCAGCTCCTGGGCTTCGCCCGCCGCGGCAAGCACCAGAATGTCTCGGTCGACCTCAACGCATCGATCCAGGAATTCACCGGACTGCTCGGTCGTACGCTCGACAAGAACATCAATCTCCGGCTCGAGCTCACTCCGAACTCGGCCACCATCCAGGGCGATCCGGGTCAGATGGGACAGATCATTCTCAACCTGGCGGTGAACGCGGCCGACTCGATGGCCGAAGGAGGAGACCTCGTATTCCGGACGCAGGTGGTGGACCTCACCGAGGACCAGTGCCGGCGACACGAAGGGGCTTCACCAGGCCCTTACGTGCTTCTCGACGCGACCGATTCGGGCTGCGGGATCCCCTCCGAGGTCTTGCCGCGCATCTTCGAGCCCTTCTTCACGACCAAGGAGCGCGGCAAGGGAACCGGAATGGGACTCGCCATGGTGTACGGGATCGTCCAGAACCATGGAGGCTTCATCGAAGTGGA
>DASYRY010000132.1:0-3722 GCA_036004025.1 Candidatus Polarisedimenticolia bacterium
AACTCCCACTCCCTTCGAGCTTCGGAGAGCGCGATCTCGGCCTCTTCCCCCTGGAACGATTCGACCCGCTGGATCAGATCCAGCCGGGGCGCCACCCGCTCCGAATGCATCATCGCCGCCTCCGCCTCCCGACTTCTTTGCTCCGCCTGCTCGCGCCCGCGCTGGTTGCAATGCTCCTTGGCGGACCGCCAAGCCGCCTCGAAGCGCTCTTCGAGGTCGTCGTCGACTCGCGGAACCAGGTCGATCCAATCCCCGCGGAGGCGATCGATGCGTTCCTGGAGACCGTCCACCTCGACCGCGGCGGTAAGCTCCTCCATCGACTCGCACAGCTCTCGTTGGCGGGGGCGATCGGTCTCGGGTTTCCCTTCCTTGGGCGCAGCGGGGGCTTCGCCCCCGCGCATCAGGGCGCGCGCCCGCCGGGCGACCACCTTGTTGCGCGCCCGCTCGGCGATGGAGCCGAGCACCTCGGCCACCGAAACTTCATGGAGCCCCTTCTCCTCCACCAGGGCGGCGATGCGCTCCAGCGCGGCGAGGGCCACCGCTTTCTCTTCGGTCTTCAAGGCGATCTGCCCCAGGTCCTCCGGCTCGGAGAGCAGCGCCACCGCCTCCATCCGAAGGGCCAGGTGCTTCCCGTGCCTCGCCACGGCCACCAGCGCGCGCCCGGTCCGGAGCTTCCCCATGGCGGCCCTGGCCACTTCCTCGCGGGGAGATTGTCGGGCCACAACCGTCAGGCGCGCTTCATCCGAGAACAGCTGCACGGCCGCGAGGGCCTTTTCCGCATCGTCCGTCAGGGCGAGCGCTTCCAGCGTCTCGAGCGCCTTGCGCCGGACCTCCTCGTCGGAGTCGGAATGGGTGAGCTCGGAGAGCAGGCGCGGATCCTCGAGCCGGGTCACGCCCACGCGGCGAATCTTGGGGTCGGGGTTTCGCCACTCGGGAGTCTCCTCCCTGCGGCCGTCGAAAAGTCCCATCCGATAGCTCTCCGGAGGGGCCGATTATAGCCGGGACACGGCGCGCTGGGAAACAGCCGCGCGAAGGATTGCTCCGGCGGACGTCTCGCTTTCCGGGATCCGGTGCGACACCTTTTCCCTTTCCTGCTAAACTACCGGCACACTGAGGATCTCGTCACCTGTGGCGCGTCCCCGGAATGCCGGGGGCCTGGAGTCGCCGCTGGGCTGGCAAACCGTTCCGAGGGAAGAGGCCTTGTCCACCGAGACGACAGCCGCCCAACCCATTTCATTCGAGACCGATCCGAGCCGCTATCGGCATTGGAAGCTGAACCTGGAGGGCTCCATCGCCCGGCTGACCATGGCGGTGCAAGAAAACGAGCCGCTCAAGCCGGGCTATCAGCTCAAGCTCAACTCGTACGATCTGGGCGTCGATATCGAGCTCCACGACGCGGTGCAGCGCCTGCGATTCGAGCATCCCGAGATCCGCTGCGTCGTGGTGACCTCGAATCGGGACCGCATCTTCTGCGCGGGCGCCAACATCCACATGCTCGCCACCTCGTCGCACGGGTTCAAGGTCAACTTCTGCAAATTCACCAATGAGACGCGACTGGCGATGGAAGACGCCTCCCGCAACAGCGGCCAACGGTATCTCGCCGCCCTGAACGGGACCTGCGCAGGCGGCGGCTACGAGCTCGCCCTGGCCTGCGACGAAATCGTCCTGATCGACGACGGGAATTCCGCGGTGAGCCTCCCGGAGACCCCGCTCCTCGGGGTGCTGCCGGGCACGGGCGGGCTGACCCGGCTGGTCGACAAGCGCAAGGTACGGCGCGATCGGGCCGATGTTTTCTGCACCGTCGCCGAGGGTGTTCGCGGAAACCGCGCCAAGGAGTGGAATCTCGTGGACCAGGTGGCCCCCAAGAGCCGCTTCGAGGAAGCGGTAAAACGCAGGGCCGAAGAGCTCTCCGCCGCCTCGCCGGCCCGCTCGCGCGAGGGTGTCCTTCTCTCTCCCCTGAGCAAGCAAGTCGAAGCAGACCGGATCGAGTACGCCCATGTCTCCCTGCTTCTGGATCGCGTCGGGCGTGTCGCGACCCTGATCCTCCGGGGCCCCACGGGCGAGCAGCCCGCCGACGCCGCTTCCATCCGCAAGCTCGGATGCCGCTGGTGGCCGCTCGAGGCCTTCCGCGAACTGGATGACGCCCTGTGCCATCTCCGCGCCAACGAGGACACTCTTGGACTGGTTCTCCTGAAGACCGAAGGCAACCTCGAGAGTATCGTGTCGCTCGACGCGACGATGGGGCGGTTGAAGGACGATTGGCTCGTGAGCGAGGTGCGCTTCCTGATGGCCCGCACGCTGCGGCGGCTGGACCTCACCGCCCGCAGCTTCTTCGCCCTGATCGAGCCCGGCTCCTGCTTCGGAGGATCTCTCTACGAGCTGGCGCTGGCGGCGGACCGTTCCTACATGCTCGACGATCCTCAACGCCCCACCGCCCTGGCGCTGACTTCCGCCAATGGCGGCGCCTTCCCCATGTCCCACGCTTCGACGCGGCTCCAGACCCGTTTCCTGGGCGAGCCGGAGAAGGCCGCACGCCTGCTGAGCGATCTGCGAACCTACGACGCCGCCGCAGCGATGGACCAGGGCCTCGTGACCGTCGTGGCCGACGACATCGACTACGAAGACGAGGTTCGCGTGGCATGCGAGGAGCGTCTGAGTCTTTCCCCGGACGCTCTCACCGGCATGGAAGCGAACCTCCGATTCCCCGGCCAGGAGGGCTGCGACAGCAAGATCTTCAGCCGCCTCTCCGCCTGGCAGAACTGGATCTTCCAGCGGCCCAACGCCGTGGGCGAGAAGGGGGCGCTGACCCTGTATGGAAAGCCCGAGCGCCCGAGCTTCGATCCCAGGAGGACCTGATGCAGCTCCATGAGAAGATCCCCAACAACATCCATCTCAGCCATGACCGAAAGCTTCAGAGGGCGCTGGAGAAGTGGCAGCCGAACTACATGAAGTGGTGGCACGAAGCGGGACCCGCCGATTTTCAGGCGGACGACATCTACCTCAGGACCGCCATCGACGTCGGCTCCGAAGGATGGGCCAACTTCGATTACGTGAAGATGCCTGATTATCGCTGGGGGATCTTCCTCTCCACGCCCGAGCGGGACCGGCGCATCCCCTTTGGAGACCTCTACGGGAAGCCGGTGTGGCAGGAGGTCCCGGGGGAGCATCGCAACCAGCTCCGCCGCATCATCGTCACGCAGGGAGACACCGAGCCCGCCAGCGTGGAGCAGCAGCGACTCCTTTCCAACACCGCGCCTTCCATGTACGACTGCCGGAACCTGTTCCAGGTGAACGTGGAGGAAGGCCGCCATCTCTGGGCCATGGTTTACCTGCTGCACGCCTACTTCGGAAGAGATGGGCGGGAGGAGGCGGAGGCGCTCCTGGAACGGCGCTCCGGGGATTTCGACAAGCCCAGGATCCTGTCGACCTTCAACGAGCCCATCGAGGATTGGCTCTCCTTCTTCATGTTCACGATGTTCACGGACCGCGATGGAAAGTACCAGCTCCTCGCCCTCGCCGAGAGCGGATTCGATCCCCTCTCGCGGACGACCCGCTTCATGCTCACCGAGGAGGCTCACCACATGTTCGTGGGCGACACCGGGATCGGCCGGATCGTGAGGCGGGCCTGCGAGCTGATGAAGCAGGATCCGAACGAAGACGCGCGCGCCCAAGGAGGCATCGACCTCCAGACGATCCAGAGATACGTCAACTTCTGGTATTCC
>DASYRY010000133.1:0-15448 GCA_036004025.1 Candidatus Polarisedimenticolia bacterium
TGGTCGTCCACGATGATGGGAATGTCCAGGTTGAAGGCCGACTTCGACTCGACGTCCTGATCGTCTCCTAGCGTGCCGCTGATCACCAGAGGCCCCTTGGGCAATCTCCGGGGAGGGTGCACGCGTGTTCCCACCTTGGCCTGATTCGAGGAGGCCACCACTCTCCACTCGCTGCTCAGAATCGAGATCTCGCTGACTCCTTCCGCGGAGAGGCGTGTGACGTAGTCCTGGAGGAGCTCCTGGTCCGTTTGTCCCTTGGAGGTCATCTGCTGGACGCTGATCTCGAGGGCTTTGGACAGATCTTCGGTCTGGTTCTGCACGAGATCCACCAGGACCTTCTCGTAGTGGGTCTCGATCCAGAAATGGATCCCCAGGGTCAGAGCCATCATGACGAGCACCATCAGCGCGAGCCGGGTGCCGATTCCTGGTACCGGGAAGTGGCTCATGAAAAGCGAGTCTAGGGCCGGGGTGTGGTGGAGTCAACGAGGCTCGCCCGAATCCCCGAGGAGGTGGCTAGCGTGGGGAAGCTGGCCTCGTAAGGTCCCCCGTGGCGCCTCGTGGAATCTTCCACGTCGCCTGGCGGAGAGTGGAAGCGGGCAGGGCCCTGTCCGCCGGGGGTGTGGGACGACTATCGACAATCCGGTAGAGCGTGTCGCGCTGGCGGGGGTGGTATCCCGCCTCGGTGACGAGCCGCTCCAGCTCCTCCCGCGTGGTGCAGTACGTGTTGCCGGCCGAGCGGACCACGTTCTCCTCGATCATCACCGAGCCCATGTCGTTGGCGCCGTACTTCAGCGCAATCTGGCCGATCTCCATGCCCTGGGTGACCCAGGAAGACTGGATATTGGGAATGTTGTCGACGAAAAGCCTCGCGATGGCCTGGGTCCGGAGGTAATCCGCGGAGGTGGTCTCGCGCCCCCCCATCTCGGTGTTTCCCGGTTTGTACGTCCAGGCGATGAAGGCCGTGAACCCGCCCGTGCGGTCCTGCTGGTCTCGAACCCGTACCAGGTGCTCGACCCGATCCTCCAGGGATTCCACGTGACCGAACATCATGGTGATCGTGGAGGGAATACCGAGCCGGTGCGCGCAGTCCATCACGGCGAGCCACCCCTCGGAGTCGATTTTCAGCGGCGCGATTCGCTGGCGGACCGAATCCACGAGAATCTCGGCTCCTCCTCCTGGAATCGAATCCAGCCCTGCCTTTTTCAGGCGCTCCAGCACGACCTCCAGCGGGCGCTTGCTCACGTGGACGATGTGCTGGATCTCGGGGGGTGAAAACGCGTGGAGGTGCAGCGTCGGGTAGCGCGCCCGGAAGGAAGCGAGCAGGTCCTCGTACCATTCCAGCGGAAGGGTCGGGTGGTGCCCGCCTTGAAGCAGGATCCCGGTGCCTCCCAGCTGCAGCGTCTCGTCGATCTTCTCGTAAAGGACCTCCCGCGGATGAAGGTATCCTTCCGAGGTATCCGCAGGGAGCCGGTAGAAGGCGCAGAACGAGCATTTGGTGATGCAGAAGTTGGTGTAGTTGATGTTTCGATCGACGATGTAGGTCACGACGGGATCGGGGTGGAGGCGCTGGCGCGCCGAGTCTGCCGCGAGACCCAAATCGATCAGGCTGGCCTCCTCGAAGAGGAGGCGCGCCTCCTCGGCGCCGATCCTCTCTCCGCCCGCCGCTCGCTCCAGGATATCCTGCGCGCTCCGGGAAGTACCGCTCATCGGATGCCTCCTCCCGAGACCGACTCTCCCGCGGGAGCTTCCAACAAAGTGATTTCCCTGACGGATTCCACAAGATTCGCTTCCCGTGCGAGGCGATAGAAGAGCCAGAGAGAGCGGATTTCCTCGGACCCGAGGTCGTAGGAGAGGTTGTCGTGAAGGTACCGGATCAGGCTCTCCGCAGGGAGCCCCAGCCGCCCCGCGGCTTCTTCGGCGATGATGGATCGTTGGGCCAACCCGAGCCTCTTCGATTCCAGGAACATCTCGACCCCTCCCGGCAAGAGAGCTTCCGGGCGCGCCGCCCAGAAGGCAAAGACGAAGGGAAGGCCCGTCCTCGCGTACCATTCGGCCGCCAGATCGTACACCTTCAGCCCATCGGGGTCGGCCTTCAGCGCCGCATCGCCAATGAGAAGCGCCGCGTCGGTCTTCTCCAGCATATGCGGAAGTCCCGGCTCGCTTTCGCGATACTCGACGCGATGCCGCGAGATGCGGGACAGGAGGATTCTCAGCAGCGCCACGGAGGTGCGCGACGAGCGGTCCAAGGTCACGGAGCGGATTTCCGGCGCCGCCACGCGGGAAAGCAGGAGAACCGATCGGGCGCACCTCGACGCGATCGCGATTCCCGGCAAGACTCCCAGTCCGGGAATGCGCAGGTACTCGATGCTCGGGATGAGCGCTACGTCCGCCTCGCCCGCGCGCAGCAGATCGGCGCACCGGGCAGGCGTGCCGCCCATCAGGTGAGCGAAATCGTGGCGCGCGGGTTGGGTGAATCCCCAGACCAGCGGAAGGGCGTTGAGGTAGTCGACGCTGGCGATTCGCAGTAGGGACAAAGGGCCACTCGATGACAAAGGGCGTTCATTCTAGCAGTTGGACCGGGAGTGTCAATTCATCGGCCGGCATCGGTGCTATGATGGCCCCTTCCGCATTCAAGGAGGATACAGGCACGGCCGATGGCGTTCGCCAGGCTGGCCATCTCTGACATGAAAGACCGGCTCAGGGCCCTCGTCTACCTCTTCTACCTCTTCGAAGTCGGTATCTTTCTCCTCCTGGTCCCCTGGTCCCCGTTCTGGGAGAGCAACTACTTCGTGACCCGGCTTCCCCTGCTGCGGGAGCTCTGCCTGAGTCCTTTCTCGCGCGGAGCGGTCTCGGGAATAGGGGTCCTCCACCTTCTCGTCGGCGCTCTCGATTCGCTGACTTTCATCCGCATGGAGCGGGAGTAAGGAGCGCATCCCCCTTTGGAAGCCTACCTGGTGACCGACCGCCGGCTCGCTTCCGAGGAGTTTCTTCACCGTCTCATCCGCGAGGCGGCCGAATGCGGTGTGGACCGCATTCAAATCCGAGAAAAAGATCTGGGAGGCATGAAACTCTTCAAGCTCGTGGGACAAGCTATGGATTCGCTGGAGGGGCGCAAAGCAACGCTGTTCGTGAGCGACCGGCTGGACGTGGCGCTTTCCCTTCGCGTCCACGGCGTGCATCTCGGAAGATCCTCCCTCCCTCCTGAGGTGGCGCGGCGCATCGCCGGAGACGATCTGGTGATCGGGGCCTCCGCCCACAATCTCGAGGAGGCTCTCGAGGCGCAGGAAAGGGGCGCGGATTACCTGTTCGTGGGACCCGTCTTCGCGACCGCCTCGAAGGCCGCTTACGGAGAGCCGTTGGGGCCGGCGAGACTGGAAGCGATCCTTCGCCGACTGCGAATCCCGGTCTATGCGATCGGGGGAGTCTCGCCGGAGCGCCTCGAGGTGATCCGGCATCTTCCCCTCACGGGCGTCGCCATGATCTCGGCCTTCGTCCGTGCTCGCTCCGTCGAGGGCTTGATCCGGCAGGTCCACGGGGTGCCCTGGAGCTGAAATAAAAAGCCCTTCCGGCGGGGCCGGAAGGGCTTCATCTCGAGTCGCGTGAAATCAGGCCAGCTTGTTGTCCGGCTTGCGGGGCGGATCGTTGCTGGGTCGGGGCGTCACCTGGGGATTTCCCTTGAACGCAGGAGTCAAGTCGGCGTTGATTTTGGCGTACGCCGGATCCTCGTCAGGCGTCTCCACGATCGCCTCAATCGGGCATTCGGGAAGGCAAGCACCGCAGTCGATGCAGACCACGGGATCGATGACCATGAACTCCTGGCCCTGGTAATCCCCGGGATAGATGCAATCGACAGGGCAGACGGCCACGCACGTCGCGTACCGCTCCCCCAAGCACTTCTCGGTAATCACGTAAGTCATCGCTCTCTCCTCAAAGGCACAGCCAGCTCCCAACGGGAGTCGGAAGAATCGCCAAAAGACGGTGTAGATTTATGCCCGAAATCCGCGCGCCTGTCAACCGCAGAGCACCGAGCCGCCGTTGACGTTGAGGACTTCTCCGCAGCAGTACCCCGCCAGCTCCGACGCGAAGAAAAGGACGCCGCCCGCGATTTCCTCCGGGGTCCCGGGTCGACCCAGGGGGATCGTGCCCAGGATCTTCTCTCTCTCTTCTCCGGCCAGCGCCGCGGCGCTCATGTCGGTGTCGACCCATCCCGGCGCGACGCAGTTCACCAGGATCCCGTGGCGGCACAGCTCGGGCCCCAGGCTCTTGGTGAAAGAGATGATTCCTCCCTTGGACGCGGCGTAATGGGAGTGCATCGCTTCCCCCCGCTGGCCGGCGGTGGAGGCGATATTGATGATCCGGCCATAGCGCTGCCGCTTCATCACCGGTACGGCCGCCTGGGTGCACAGGAAGACCCCCTTCAGATTCACGTCGAGGGTCTCGTCCCATTCATCCTCGGTCATGGTCTCGATGGGGCCGTCCTTCCAGATTCCATGGTTGTTGACGAGGATATCCAGCCGTCCGAGCGCTTCCACGGCGCTCCGAACGGCGGCGCCGGCGTCTTTGTGTCGCGAAAGATCCCCCTGTAGGGCGAGACTCCCGCGGCCCAGCCGCCCAATCTCCGCGACCACGGACTCCGCCGCCCTCTGTTCCAGGCGGTACGTGATGGCCACGTCGGCGCCGGCCCGGGCGAGCAGGAGGCTCGTCGCTCGCCCGATGCCTCGGGAGCCTCCGGTGACCAGTGCCGCTCTTCCCGAAAGATCAATCATCGATGCTCCTCACGCGGCGCCGGCGGGGTGTTCGAGGGTCGCCGGATCCAGGATCGCCAGCTGACCGCAGGCCGCGGAGATGTCCGCGCCCCTCCTTTTTCGGACGGACGCGCGGATTCCGCGCTGGTCCAGCAAGCTCCTGAAGGCGCGCGCGGCTGGAAGGGAGGGTGAGGCGTAGCCTGCCACGGCCGCCTCGTTGTAAGGGATCAAGTTCACCTTGACTCGCAGCCCGCCGGCAAGGCCGGCGAGCCTCATGGCGTCTTCGGGCTGGTCGTTGATTCCGCGCAGCAGCACATACTCGAGTGTCAGCCGCTCTCGCGGGCCCAGAGGCATCTCGCGCAGAGCCTGGAAGAGCACCGGCAACGGGAAGGCCCGATTGATCGGCATCAGATCGCTCCGAAGCTCGTCGGTCGTGGCGGACAGCGAGATGGCGAGGCGCGGCCTCGGGCTCTCCCCGGCAAGCCGTCGAATGCCCGGCACGACCCCCGCAGTGGAAAGCGTGATGTGCTTCGCGGCGATCCCGAGACCCTCTTCGTCGATGAGAATTCGGAATGCCGCCAGGACGGAGTCGTAGTTGTTCATCGGCTCTCCCATCCCCATGAAGACGAGATTGTACCGATTCGCCGCGAGACCGTGCTCGCCGGCCAGGACGGCGACCTGGCCGACGATTTCGCCGGGTGTGAGATTTCGAACCAGCCCCATCCGAGCCGTCAGGCAGAACGTGCACCCGAGAGGGCAGCCGATCTGGGAAGAGATACAGAAGGTGATCCGCGACTTCTCCGGAAGATAGACGGCCTCCACCGCCTTGCCATCCTCCAATCTGAAGAGGTATTTGACCGTGCCGTCGCTCGAAACCTGGCGCTGCTCCACCTTCGGGAGCGACACGTGGAACCGCTGAGCGAGCTCGACGCGCAGGTTTCTTGGAAGGTCGGTCATGCGGGAGAAATCTCCTTCCCCCTGCCGATGCATCCATCCAAAGAGCTGGCGGGCGTGGAAGGGCCTGCCGCTTAGAGGCGACAGGATTTCTCCCAGCTCCCGCCGGCTCTTCCCGTAAAGGTTTTCGGTCATGGTGGATTATTGTAGCCGAACCCTGGGGTCCACCAGGGTGTAGCACAGATCCACGGCGACGTTCACCAGCACGAAGGCGAGGCACAGACAGATCACGCCCCCTTCCACCAGGGGAAGGTCCCGATCGGCGATCCCGTGGACGATAGTTTTGCCGAGTCCCGGCCACGCGAAGACGAACTCGGTGGCCACGGCGCCGCCCAGCAGCGTGGCGAGGTCGATCCCGAGCACCGTGACCACGGGGATTAGCGCGTTGCGCAGGGCCGCGCGCAGGTGCAGGGCCAGCGGGGAAGTGCCCTTGGCGCGCGCGCTGCGAACGTAGGGCTGCTTCAGCACTTCGAGGAGACTCGCCCGAGTGACCCGGCAGATGGCGCCCAGCGAGAAGAGGGCGAGGGTCAGCGCGGGGAGGATCAGGTGCTTGAGCTCCGGGAGGTGAAACCCGGTTCCCGGAATCCTCCTCCCTTCCATTCCATACCCCAGGACCGGCAACCACCCCAGGGACGATGCAAACAGCAGGATCAGCATCATGCCCAGCCAGAATACAGGCAGCGAGATCAAGACGAGGGAGATGAAGGAGACGAGATGATCGACCCACCGCTGCTCCCATGCCGCGCAGACGACCCCCAGGGCCACGCCTCCGAGAGAGGCGAGGACCATGGCGGCAAGAGCGAGAATGGCGGTGGCCGGAAAAGTCTCGGCAAGGATGCGGGAGACAGGTCGTCCCTGGAGGTAGGAGTTCCCGAAGTCCCCGCTGGCCAGATGGGCGAGGTAGCGCAGGTACTGGACCGGAGCGGAGTCATCGAGGCCCCAGTCGGCGCGAATCGTTGCGAGAACATGCGGATCGGCGCGCAGCCCTCCGGCCATGAGGGCGGCGGGGTCGCCCGGAAGGACGAAGAGGATCAGCCAGATCAAAGTGACGACGGCCCAGAGAACAGGAAGGAGGCTGAGAAGTCGCCGGAGCAAGTAACCGCTCACCGAGGCTTCTGCGAGGCGGGCGCGGGTGCCTCGATCCAAAGACGCTCCAGGGGAATCCGAATCGCTCCCAGCGGCGAGAGGACCACTCCCTTCACGTAAGGCTTGATCAGGACCCGCTGCGTGTAATCGGCGAGGAAGAGCCACACGGCATCCTCTTCCACCGCGATGCGCTCCGCCTCCCGATAGAGAGGAATGCGCTCCTCCATCCGGACGAGGGATCGAGCCCGGTCCAGCAGGGCGTCCACCTTCGGATTGGAGTAGCGCCCGATGTTTCCGGCAGGACCCGCGTTTCGGGAATGCAGGAGCCAGTACAGGAAAGCGTCAGGATCGGGATAGTCCGCGTTCCAGCCATATCGGTAGAAGAGAGCTTCGCCCGGGGCTTCAGGCGTGCCTTGGAGCGCCTGGAGGAAAGTGGCGAAATCGGCCGCCTTGACGCGCACCGGAATCCCCACGGCCTTGAGATCGGCCTGGACCTTCTGGGCGGCCTCGAGCAGCTTTTGGTTGTTGTTCACCCAGAGGTCGAGAACGGGCAGCCCCTTGCCGCCCGGATAGCCGGCTTTTACCAGGCTCTCGCGGGCCCGGCCCGGATCGTAGGAATATCCCTTCAGCTCAGGGTTGTAGCCGGGCGTGCCTGGGGTCAGGATGCCGCGGGAAGGGGAAAGGGTCCCCTCGAAGACCTGTTCGCAGAGCGCCTGCCGGTCCACCGCGTAGTTGAAGGCCTTGCGTAACTCTACGTTCCCCTTGAAGGGGAGTCGCGCGAGGTTGAAGCCGAAGTAGAACGTGCCCAGGAATGGCGCCTTGCGATAGTCCTGCGGCATCTCTCGGGCGATGGTCGATTCGCTGCCCACCATCTCGTCCATGTACTCGAGACCCCCGTGGCGGTACTCTTCCATCGCGCTGGCCGGGTTTTCGATGAACCGCACCAGGATCCGGCTGAGCTTGGGACGTCCTCCGTAGTAATCGCCGAAAGCCTCCAGCTCCATGAATTGGGAGCGCTCCCAGCGGGACAGCTTGAACGGTCCGCAGCCGACGGGGTGTGAGAGGAATCCCTTCTGGGGATCTTCATAGACCTCTCGAGGGACGATAGCCGCGGCGGGAGTCCCGAGAAGCTGCAGGAAGTAGGCGAGGGGCCTCTCCAGGGTGATGCGGATCGTCCCGGCATCGAGTGCCTCCAGCCCCTGCACGCTCGAGCTCTTCCCGCGAGTGAACGTCTCGGCTCCCTTGATGTCCGCGAGGATCTCCCGTCGCTTGGAGTTGACTTTGGGATCCAGGATCCGCGTAAAGGAGTAAACGACGTCGGCGGACGTCAGGACTCGATGGTTGTGGAAATGGACTCCGGGACGCAGGTGAAAGGTGAACTGGAGTCCGTCGTGGGAGATGTCCCAGGACTCCGCCACCGCCGGGATCAGCTCGACGGAGCGGGGATCGAAGTCCACGAGGCCGTCATGAATCGCCAGGTTGATCCGATCGGACAAGGTGTCGGCGGATTGAGCGGGGTCGGTGTCGGGCGGATTCTCCCGCATCCTCATCCGCAGGACCTGCTCGACGGCGGGCTTGGGTGGCTCGCCCGAGCTGCAGGCGACTGCCACCAAGAGCAGAGACGCGAGAGCCCAAAAGGCCAAGGACCGGCGGAACAGAATCATCGGAGCTCACCTCGAAGGAAAGGACGTGAGATCAGCGTCTCGCCGCGCTCAGGCGCGGATCGAGCCCTTCGCGCAATCCGTCTCCGAACAGGTTCAGCCCTAGAACCGCCAGGAGCAGGGCCAATCCAGGATAGATGCACACCCAAGGATGCGTGGTCAGATAGTTCTGCCCCTCCGTGATCATGATTCCCCAGGAGGGCAGAGGCGGGTGCGCTCCCACGCCGAGAAACGAGAGCCAGGCTTCGGCGAGGATGTTGCCCGCCACCCCCAGCGTCGCCGTCGCCAGGATCGGCCCAAGGGCGTTGGGAAGAAGATGGCTCAGCAAAAGACGCGGACCGCTGGCCCCCAGCGCCTTCGCCGCCGAGGTGAAGTCCATCTCGCGCAGCACCAGGACCTGGGCCCGGACCAGCCGCGCAATCCCCGCCCATCCAATCAGGCCCAGAACCAGGAGCACCACGACGAGGCTCGGCTCGGGAAGGCCCCGCAGCCAGCGCAGGGTCGTGGGATCCGGCAGCGCGGCGGTCACCGCAAGGGCGAGGAGTGGCGCGGGCATGGAGAAAAAGATGTCGGCCAGGCGCATCAGGATCTCGTCCACCTTGCCCCCGTAGAAACCGGCCAGCCCGCCGATCGACATCCCCAGCAGCAGCGCGACGGCTTCCGCGAGGATTCCGACGCACAAGGAGACCCTGGAGCCATAGAGGATGCGCGAGAGAATGTCCCTTCCGAGGGAATCGGTGCCGAGGAGGTGGGAGCCTCCGGGAGCGGTGGGAGGAATCGTTCCGAGAGGGACCACCGGATCGTAGGGATTCTGTCCCATCAGGCGGCTGAGGCCGGGGGCGAAGACGGCGACCAGCACGAAGAGAATCACGATCGCCAGCCCGATGCGGCTCGCACGTGTAGGGAGCATCATCGGCGCACTCTATACCATAGGGGATCCCGACTCGCAACACTCTTTCCTACCTTGACTTGCATAAGTGGGCATGCTAGTTTCGCGCCGCTAAAAACACGCTCACCGCGAGGCACGATCCGTTGAACCGGGAGAATGCCAGCTTTCTTCTGGGAGGAATCTTCTTCGGATTCCTGGTGGGCTTCAGTGTGTCTTACTACGTCTACCATCAGGGGGCCGGCCAGGGACCTTCTTCCGCGGGAATGCAGGCGCCGGTGAATCCCTCCGATCCCATGGGCACGGGGAGCGCCGGGGCCCCTCCGGCGGGCGTTTCATCAGGCGGGGCGGGGCAGGAAGCGCCGTCGATGGAGACGATGCAACGGGTGCAATCGGAGATCGCGGCGCTGCGCAAGGCCATCGAGGCGAATCCTAAGGATGCCCGCTCCCTCGGCCGCCTCGGGGATCTTTACTATGATGCGGGAATGTACGACAAGGCCCGAGACTACTACACGCAGTCCCTGCAGAACGACCCGAAGAATCCGAACACCAGCACCGATCTCGGCATCTGCCTCCAGCGCCTTGGAAAGCCGGATGAGGCGCTCGCGCAGTTCCGGCGCTCCCTGGAGATCGATCCTCGGCACTGGCAGTCCTGGCTCAACGTGGGGATCGTCTCGCTGTTCGACAAGAACGACGTGAAGACCGCCGAGGAGGCCTTCGCCAAGGTAAGAGAGATCAATCCCTCCTTCGAGGGACTTCCTCAAATCCAGCAGGCGCTCGAACAAGCCAAATCCTCACGAAAGTAATCGACCGCGCGAGGCGGCGCTCGGGACCTTCCGTGCTCTTGCTGGCGGGAAGGCGACCGGGTTATAGTCCGGCCATTCGGAACCACTCCAAAAACGCTCCCGCGCAAGGCCGCGATTCTCGGTCGCGCCGGGAAGCGCAGGCCCGGCACAGGGAGTTGGGGGAAGCGATGGTGAATCCCGGCATCGAGCGAATCGGTCAAATCTCGATCAACGTGCATGACGTTGCGACGGCGGTGCGGTTCTATCGTGACACGCTGCAGCTTAGGCTTCTGTTCGAGGTCCCACCCAAGATGGCGTTCTTCGATTGCGGCGGCGTGCGCCTGATGCTCTCGCTCCCGGAAAAGCCCGAGTTCGATCATCCCGGCTCCATCCTTTACTTCAAGGTTCACGACATCCACGCCGCGCACCGGATTCTGCAGGGGCGCGGCGTCGTGTTCGAGGCGGAGCCTCATTCGGTGGCGAAGTTGGAGTCGCACGAGCTCTGGCTGTGCTTCTTTCGAGATTCGGAGAACAACCTGCTCGCCCTGATGAGCGAGGTCCCCAAGGGTTGAAGGTGATCGAGGAGGGCCCCTTGGCGGAGGGAGAATCGCGGCACGCGCATGCCGGAGATGGCGCGCCATGACATGGCAGACGTGGGGCTTGTTCATGGTGACGGAGACGGCCCTCTGCCTCACGCCGGGTCCGGCGGTTCTCTTCGTCGTTTCGCAGGCGCTCAGCTTTGGCGCCGCGAGATCCCTCTGGGCCAACCTGGGAATCCTCACCGCCAATGCTCTCTACTTCGCCCTCTCGGCGCTGGGCCTCGGGGCGGTCCTCATGGCTTCCCATCGGGTCTTCCTCGTCATCAAGTGGGCGGGCGCGGCCTACTTGATCTACTTGGGCCTGCGGACCTTCTTCGCCCGGGAAGCGACCCTGCCGAGCCCGGGCGGGCCGGCGCATCCGGGGATGGGCTGGAAGCTCCTCGGACGGGGCGTCATCCTCCAGGCCGCGAACCCCAAGTCCCTCATCTTCTTTACGGCCCTGCTCCCGCAGTTCATCGATCCCAAAGGAGCGGTGGGCTGGCAGGTCCTGATTCTCGGTGTCAGCTCGGTCGTCGTCGAGTTCTTCGTCCTCTCCGGTTACGGGGTGTTCGCCGGACGCGCCGCCACGCTCGCGAGAGAGCCTCGTTATTCCCGCCTGACCCACCGGCTCGCCGGGGCCTGCCTGGTGCTCGCGGGGACGGGCGTGGCCCTGACCGGGAAGGATTGAAGGGGCGGGCGCGGAGATGGGTGAGACTCGGGTCGACCTGCTGCACCTTCTTGAAGATCTGCGGGACGCCTACACGGGACCGCTGGAGGAGACGATCCTCACCGAGCTGGTGGCGAACTCCCTCGATTCCGGAGCCACTCTCATCATGCTTTCCATCGATCTGAACCGGGCCACGCTAACTCTTGCGGACAACGGTTCGGGAATGAAGGGGCCGGAGCTCACGCGATTCCATGACATCGCTGCGAGCACGAAGGTCAAGGGAGAGGGGATCGGGTTCGCCGGGGTGGGCGTCAAGCTCGCCCTGCTTGCCAGCGAGGAGGTACTCACCGAGACCCGTCGCGGGAAGTCTCACGTGGCCACAACCTGGCACCTGGCCTCCCGATACCGGGCGCCCTGGAAGCGCCTGCCTCCTCCCGGGCTGGCCGGGGAGCGCGGCACTGCCGTGCGTCTTAAGCTCAAGAACCCACTGTCCCCCTTGCTGGACGGCGGCTTCGCGGAATCTGTCATGGAGCGCCACTACGCCCCGCTTTTTGATCCAGCCTTTGCCGAGATTCTCAAGGCTCGCTACCCGTCCGGTGTCCAGGTCCAGATCGACGGGCGACCTGTCCGTCCTCGGACTGCGCCGGGAGAGCCCTCACCCATCTCCGTCCGCATGCGACGGAAGCGAAAGCCCGAAGGATGGGGGTACCTGGTCCGTTCCGGATCGCTTCCGGAGGACCAGAGAGGACTCGCCATCAGCACCCTTGGCAAAGTGATCAAGCGGGGCTGGGAGTGGCTGGGGGTGGCTCCTTCGGTTCCGACCGAAGTCGGGGGCCTTATCGAGGTTCCCGCACTGGCCGCCTGTCTGGCTCTGAGCAAGACCGAGTTCATTCGCAGCGGCGCCCGAGGGGCGATCTTTTTGCAGCATCGCAAGGCGATTCAGGAGGCAGTGTCTTCCCAGCTTCAGGTGTGGGGAGAGGCGCGCGACAAGGCAGAAGAGGAGCAGCGCAGACGCGTGCGCCCTCTGGAACGCGACCTCGAGAAGGTGCTCATCGATTTGGCGGACGAGTTCCCACTGCTCTCGTCTCTGGTCGAACGCCAAGCGGGAGGACAACGCCGGCTACCCGTGGGGAGTGGCGGCGGGATTCGCCCGGGTTCTTCACCGGCCGCGGTCCCCGAAGCTCTGGTGGTCGCTCCACAGGTCCCGGCGGATTCCGGGCAAGAGGAGCTTTCAGCTCCACCCGTGCCGGCCGCAACCCCTGCACCTCCCTCCATTGCGCAGTCACAAGCGGCGCCCGGATCCGAGTCGGGGCAAATCCCGGAGGGGCTGCTGCAAACCGCCGCTCGGCGAAGGAAACAGTCCGCCCACTACGCCCTGGGCATCGAGCTGGAAAGCCGCCCCGATGATCCCCAGCTCGGCAGGCTGGTCGAGTCGTCCGTTCGCGTCAACACCGCCCACCCCGCTTACCGCCGTGCCGAGACCTCCCGCTCGCTCGGCTATCATCTGGCCCTCTCGGTGGCCATGGCCCTGGCACCCTTGGCAGTGGAACCGGAAAAATCTCACGATTTCGTTACGTCGTTCCTGACTCACTGGGGAGAAGCGGTGGACCATCCCGGCCGCCGCCCGCATCGCCGCCGTCTGCGGTCCGGAGCCGCGCATGCTCGGTGAGTCCGACACTCGCGCCAAGCTCATCGACCCCGTGCTTCACCTCAGGGGCTGGACGGAGGATCTCATCCGCCGGGAGGAGACGGCCGGCGCCATCGAGAGCCCTGATGGGGCCGGCTGGCGCCGGACCCGGGGCCGCGTGGATTACATCCTCCGCGTGAGAGTCAGCCCGGGCACTCAGCCGGTGGCGGTGGCCCTCATCGAGGCCAAGGCGGAGCAGCTCCCACCGGGACACGGACTGGAGCAGGCCAAACTCTACGCCCGGTGTAAAGGACTTAATGCCCCGTTCGTCTTTTCCTCGAACGGACATCTCTTCATCGAGTTTGATCAATTCTCGGGGCAGACAGGCTCGGCGCGCCCTCTCAGCGAATTCCCCGGGCCGTCGGACCTGAGAGCCCGGTACGAGCAGGCTATGGGGTTCCGGCTCGACGACGAGTCGGCGAAACCCCTTCTGACGCGCTACGTGGGTGGAGAAGCGACGCGCAGGTATTACCAGGATGCGGCCATCCGCGCGGTCCTGGAAAAGCTCGCGCGCGGAGAGAAGAAGGCGCTCCTTTCGCTTGCCACCGGCGCGGGGAAAACCTTCATCGCCGTGAATCTCCTTCGCCGCATCGCCGACGCGGGCCAGCTCAGACGCGCGCTTTTCGTCTGCGACCGGGACGAGCTGCGAAACCAGGGCCTGGCCGCATTCCAGGGTGTCTTCGGAGCCGAAGCCGCGCCGGTTTCCGGACGCAATTCCCAGAAAAACGCGCGGATCCTCATCGCCACCTACCAGACCCTCGACGTGGACCGCGACGAGGGGAACGCCAGCTTCCTCGTGGAGCATTACCCCGAGAATTACTTCAGCCACATCGTGATTGATGAGTGCCACCGCTCGGCCTGGGGCAAATGGTCCCAGGTTCTTACCCGAAACCCCGATGCGATCCAGATTGGTCTGACCGCAACCCCGCGACAGCTCGATATTGTAGAGAAGACCCGCGAAGCCCAGATGGACGCCCAGGTGACCGCCGACAACCTGCGTTACTTCGGCGAGCCGGTCTACGAATACGACATGAGCCAGGGCATCGAGGACGGGTATCTGGCGGCCTGCGAGGTTCTCCGCCGAGACATTTTCCTCGACGAGAAACCGGAGAACAAACGCGTCACGGGCATCGTGCCGGAGGATTTCACGGGAAAGTACGTCAGCGACGCCCGCACAGGCGAGCTGGTGCTGGCCGACGGAGGGAACCGCCGATTCGACGCCCCGGAATTCGAAGACCGGCTGCTTCTTCCGGATCGCGTGGCCGCCATGTCCCGCGATCTCTTCGGGCACCTGCTTCAGACTGGAAGCCCGGAACAGAAGACCATCATCTTCTGTGCGCGCGATCGCCACGCGGACGACGTGGTCAACGAGCTCAACAACCTCTACGCAAGCTGGTGCACCCGGGAGGACCGGCCGCGCCTCGACCCCTACACCTTCAAGTGCACGGCCCTCGCGGAAGGTGAGCGATGACTTCTCCCGAGTTCATTTCGTGGTTCATGCTCAGTCCCATGTATTCTGAGCGTGCTCCAGTGGATCTGTCTCCCGGTCAGCTGCCTCGGATTAGAACCGAGGAGGTCGCTTCCGTCGAAATCAATCTTCCCCCGCTTCAAACACAAGAGCAGATGATTGGACGGATTCGGGATCAGCCGGGTCGCATCGCAGCTATCACAGCTACCGTAGAGAAAGAGGTTGAATCCCTGAGCAGCCTGCCCGCAAGCCTTCTGAGGCAGGCTTTCTCTTTCCAGCATTGAAAGATTCTTCGGATCCGCCCACTGCTTGAAAGCTGACAGCACCTCTCCTTACAAAGCCTGTCCCACGAACGGATCCAGAGGAACTTCCCCCACACCGAATCTCACGGTTGCCGGGAGGTGCAGGCCGGGGAAGGGACTCCTACCCCTCGTGCCGAAGCCACTGGAGGAGGCACACGAATAGATGGCACCCTCCTCGCTTGACCCATAACTTGACTCATACTTGACCAATCCCTAAACTGGCGGCATGCCGTACGAGCCGAAGTTCACCGTCACCGCCCACCTGCTTCGGATCACCGAGGAGATTGCCGCCTTCCGGGAGCGAATCCTGGCGGCCACAATCCAGGTCGCCTGGATTCCCACCCTCCAGAAAGACGCTCGCGTCCGTAACACCCATAGCTCGACGGCCATCGAAGGGAACCCGCTCACCCTGGAGCAGGTACGCGCCCTTGAAGAAGGGCTACCTCTTCCCACCGTAACCGAACGATCGCGCCGGGAGGTACTCAACTATTTCGCCGGACTGCGGTTCATCGAGAGGCATCAATCGAAAAAGGTCATCTCATCCGATGACGTTTTGAAGCTGCACCGCATCATCTCAACCGGTGCCATGGACCAGGGGACCGCCGGGAGATTTCGCGCCATGCAAGTCC
>DASYRY010000134.1:0-2667 GCA_036004025.1 Candidatus Polarisedimenticolia bacterium
TGGCTTGCGGACGCGGCGCTGGCGCGGCGTACGGGGGGCGCCATAGCGGCGTCGCCCATGGTTCGAGATTTCCTGATCAAGAAGAGGCGTATCGAGAGGGGCAAGATTCGGATGTTGCTCCATGCGATACCCGTCGAGAAATACGCTGCGATTCCCGAGAGCCGGGTCACGAAGGCGAGGAAGAGTCTGGGCGTGAAGGAGAATGCGAGGATCGTCGGGACGGTGACGAAGTTGGGTCCTCAAAGGGGGAATGAGTGCCTGCTGACGGCAGCCCGGGAGGTACTCAAGGCGTTCCCGGATGTGGTGTTCCTCCTGATGTACAAACCGACGCGCTTTCACCGGCTGCCGAGCCGGAAGTATGTCCGAGGTTCCGCGGTCGAAGCGGGAGGTCCGGCTGCCGACCTTCAGGCCATGGCGAGAGAACTGGGCATCGATGGGAAGGTTCGTCTCATCGAGTGGCCGGAGAACCTGGATGACCTGGTGTCGGCTTGTGATTTCGTGGTGGCCCCTTTTCTGAGCGAAAGGTTTTCGTCCGTTCATCTCCTGGAAGCGATGGCCGCGGGGAAGCCGGTCGTTGCGACGGACGTGGGGGAACTGCGCGAGGTCGTAAAGGCCGGGGTCAACGGATACCTCGTCTCGCCCGGGAACGTGGCCGAACTGGCGCAAAAGGTCCTGAAGCTCTTGACGGATCCCGAGGAGCTGGATCGGATGAGCCGCCAGGCGCGGGCAGAGTCCCAGCGGTACAGCGCGCAGGCGTACGCCCGATCCCTCGAGGCCCTCTATGAGGACCTGGCTGCAAACAGGCCCGAGTTGGTGAGGAGATCCGCGTGATCCTCGGGATCCTGGACGCTGAAGGAGGGGGAGCCCGATACGGGGAGGAGCTGTCGAGGACCGCGGCGGGCATGGTTCCGCAAGGAAGGAGCCCGCAGCCTTCCGTATGGTCGAACAGGCATCTGGCCGTCTGTTGGGTCCCCGAGAGGATCAATACGCTGGATGAACACCCCCAGCCGTTTTTCAGCTGCGACAACACCGTCGCGGTGATGAACCAGGGCAAGATCCACAATGTCGGCGAAATCAAGGGATGGCTCGGACCCGACTGCAGGTTCCGCACTGGCTGCTCCGGGGAAGTTCTGGCGCATCTCTACGAGAAGTCTCAGGACGGGTTTCTGGATCGTGTGAACGGCAAGTTCGCCTTTGCCTTGTGGGACGGGAGGAATGAGAAGCTCCTGCTGGGGCGAGATCACTTCGGCGTGGAGCCCGTCTTCTATTTCAGGGATGGAACACGACTGATCTTCAGCTCGTCTTTGAGGGCGATCCTGGCGACCGGATGGGTGGACAAACAACTCGATCACGAAGCGGTCCTCCAATACCTCCTCTATTGCTACAACCCCGGTTCCGCCACGTTTTTTCGGGGTATCCACAGCCTTCCGCCTGGTCACATCCTGTCGGCAAGCGGTTCCACGGTTTCGATCCGGAGGTATTGGCGTCTGAGCTTTGCCGAGGCCGATGGCAAGACGGCGGATCAGTACTGCGATGAAATCCCGGACCGCATACAGAATGCGATACGAATCCGGCTCGAGCCGGAATGTCCTCCGGGGATATTCCTCAGCGGGGGCACCGACTCGAGCACGGTCGCAACCCTGTCCTCGCGCCTCTCCCGGGAGCCGATTCGCACTTTTTCCTTCCGCTGCGCGGGACGGTCCTACGACGAGTCACGCTACTCACGCTTCATGGCGCAGCATCTCGGCGCGCAGCATACCGAGATCCCCTATGGCCCCGAGCAACTCCCGCTCATTTCCAAGGCCGTCGAGTGGATGGACGAGCCCTTCTGCGACATCGGCATTGAAATCGCCACGTTTCTGCTCGGCGGCGCCGCGGGGGGCAGCGTTGGGTACGTGCTCAGCGGAGAAGGGGGCGACGAGCTCTTCGGAGGTCACCCGGTCTACGTCGCCGACAAGCTTGCCGCGGTCATGGATCTCTTTCCACGGACACTCGTAAAGCCGCTGGCCGAGAGACTTGCGAGAATCCCTGACAGTTCCGAGAAGAGCGATATTCAGGTCAAGATCAAGCGGTTCGCCTACAGCCTGTCCTTCCCGCCGGAACTTTTGAGCCACAGGTGGAGGGTTTACTACCAACCCGGGGAGCTGCGGCAACTGTGCACGGGCCATTTCCTCGATTCCTGCGATTTGGGGAGAATGTTCGAGAGCGTTCTCCAGCATAACGCCGACGCCGACGGGCGCGATCTCCTGAGCCGGAGTCTCTACAGCGATCTGCAGACGCTCGTCGGGTTCTATCTCAAACGCTTGGGCTTGCTGCGCGCCTTTTCGTTGGAGAGCCGCCTGCCGCTCCTGGATCGCGGTCTCGTGGAATATGCGGCCACGATCCCGTCGCGTCTGAAGGTTCGAGGTCTCTCTCGCACGAAGTTCATGTACAGGCGGGCGCTGCAAAGCGTGTTGCCGCCTGAAATCCTTCATGGTCGGCCCAAGCTGGGCCACGGCGTCCCGATGAAGAGCTGGCTGCGCGAGGACCCGAACACGATCAGGTGGATCTCGGACACGCTTTGTGACCGTTCCTCCCTGGCGCGAGGCTTTTTCCATTCCGAGTTCGTCCAGCAGATGGTGAAGGAACACGTGTCGAAGACCAACAATCACTCCCACCGCCTCTGGG
>DASYRY010000135.1:0-3871 GCA_036004025.1 Candidatus Polarisedimenticolia bacterium
ACCTCACCGCGCTCGAGAACGTGATGCTGGCGCAGTACCTCCACAGCCTGGCCGACGAGAAGGAGGCCGGCGAGGCCCTGGCATCGGTGGGGCTGGGAGATCGGCTCGACCACCTTCCGTCACAGCTCTCGGGCGGCGAGAAGCAGAGGGTCAGCATCGCCCGCGCGCTCATCAATCGTCCCAAATTGATCCTGGCGGACGAGCCGACCGGATCCCTCGACGCCGAGAACCAGCGGTTGGTCCTGGATCTCTTCCGGCAGATCCATGAGCGCGGCCAGACCATCGTCATGGTGACTCACGACCTGAACGTCGGGCGGCTTGCGCAACGGCAGATCCAGCTCGATCACGGACACGTGGCGGCGGAATTCCTAGCGCACGATCTCGCCGAGGAGGACATCGATGAGGTGCTGGAATACATCTGGATGAGGTTGGAGGGAGACGAGTCGGCCCACGAGGTCTGCGGGCGCGGCTTCCGGCTCGCCACCCCGGCGCTGCTGGAGCGCATGCGCGCTCTGGGAATCCTCGCTCCAGGCCGCGAGCCGGCGCTCACCCCGGCTGGGCACGCGCGCGCCGAGAGCCTCATCCGTCGCCAGCGGCTGGCGGAGACGCTCTTCACGCAGACCTTCCAGATGCAGGAGCACCTGGTGGAAGAGGAAGCGTGCTTCTTCGAGCACATCCTCTCCCCCGCCATGACCGACTCCATCTGCACCTTCCTGGGCCACCCTCCGCACTGTCCCCACGGCAAGCCGATTCCGCGCGGCCCTTGCTGCCGGGTGGCGGGCCCGGGGCGGGACGGCTGATCGGGATGGACGCGCTCACGGCGTTCGGTGCGGTCTCGGTCACGGCGATGGTGCTGTTCTACGCGCTGGAAGATCGCTCCCCGCGTTTCGTGCTCGCCTTCGCCGCCGCGTGCTTGGCCGCTTCCGCATACGGCTTCCTGCAAGGGGCGTGGCCCTTCGGCGTCGTGGAGCTGGTATGGTCCGGCGTGGCGCTCAGGCGCTGGTGGCGCCGGCGAGGGAAGACCAGCCTACCCACAGAATCCTGACAATTCTGTCCTGCCGGATGGGGCCAGAGGTCCCCCTCGCCGCCGGAGCTGCGGGACTATTTCTTCGCCGCGTCCGCGCAGTTGGCGCAACAATAGGTTTTGCCATCCCGCGTTACGGCTGTTTCGTGATGAATAATCTGAACGCCACAATGCGCGCATTTCTCGTGCGACATGCTCTGCCTCCTTTCTGCGAAAAACGGATACGCTTAGCTCGATCCTTCCTTTACATCTTCATGCCATGGCCTTTCATCGCCGCCGGATGGATTTGCAGGAATACCATATACCCGGAAGGTTCCCCCGTCCCGTAGAACGGCTCGAGGTCGTCTTCGATGAAGTTTACCGAGACGCGCGCGCCGAGCCCCAGGACTCCCTTAGGGGTGCTCTTGATTTGAAACACGTACCCGGCGACCAGGCTCTTGACGGGGAAGACCTGCGACTCCAATGCCGTCGGGAGCGCGAGGTCTCTGCCGGTCTTCTCGACATGTTCCGCCCGTCCAAAGAAAACGCTTCTCCCGCCGGTCTGGTAATTGGCCTCCAGCAGCCAGGAAGAGGTCTCCGGTTCTTCCGATGGGTCGTTTCTGCCCATGACGGCAGTGGCCGCGAGGACTCCCGATCGTCCTACACTCGTGTTGAATGCCGCTGAAGCGGTGAGACGGTGCAGGCTCTCGTCGGGGTGGAGCTCTTCCGGAGAGGCGAGATAGCCATACGAGACCTGGAAGCTCCAGTCTTCGGAGGGATTGAACCAGACGCGCCCGGAATAGGAATCGGGGCGGCGAAGGTCGAAATCGTAGCGACGCTCGTCCGGCTCCCTCCCGTTGAACCAGGAGCCTTCCACCTTGAATCTTCGAGTCATCAGCCCCGCGGTCAGGACTCCGAAGCTGATGTGCGAGGAGTCCTGCCAGTGGTGGGCGAGAGCGGCGAGCGGATCGGATGCGGCGGAGAAGCGATGCGGAAAGGCGACGGGTCCAAGAGCGGGCTCGCCCGCTGGGGCCGCATAGAGCTGGAATGCGATCGAATCGGAAACCGGGCGGGTGTAGAGAGCGGCGATCTCCATGAAGAGATCGTGCGGATGCTGGCGGTCGTGAAGAGGCTCTCCGTTCAGGCTTTCACCGGTCTGCAGCAGCAGGGGATACCCGTCCGAGCCCATCGTCAGCGGATCGAGGCTGAGCATTTGGCGGAGCACCAGGTCGCCCTTCCCGAAGGCTCGCTTCTCCATGAGCATCCCCCAGTTCGGGGCCGTCCACTCCGAATCGCCGCGGTCGCTCCCCTGGTGGTCATATCCGGCGAAGAAATTGCCGTGCGCCATGATCGTCCAGGACTTCCGTGCGAAGTGAAGCCCGTGCATCGGCGTGGAATCTGGCTGCCAGGCGGTGCCGGAGGCGTTGCGCGACTGCGGAATGCCCAGCGGCCCGGACGCGACGGCCAGGGCGTGCTCATGCTGAGCTTCGTTCGCTTCGTGTCGATGCTCACCCTGCTCCGCGGGCGGGTCCGACTTCGTCCCGTGCGAGTGTTCCTGGGCTGCAGCCACGCAGAACGAGAGAATCAACAACGTATTTGCCGCGAGCGCTCGGGTCGTCTTCCTCACGATCCCTCCGTTTCTCGAAGAATCGATCTCCAGTCCGTGCCGGTCTCGACGACGGGAATGTTCCACGGCCGAACTTTGGCGAGATCCGTTTTAGAAGCATCGCTTACTAGCACTACGATCGCGAAAGGCCTGGAACCTAACGAAAGCAATACGGCGGCTGCGCCGAATCCGGTCACTTCGACTTTACCCTGCTCATCCATAACCGAATCCAAAGGATCTCGAGGACAATGAGAAGCAGAAGAGCAACCGTTAGGAGAATGCCGAAAATCGCCAGGCCGGCGACCTTCAGCGGCATCCACCGCATCTCCTTCTCCATCATCATCTGGCACATCGGGCTGCAGCCGCCGTCGCGCATGCCCTGCATCCCGGTCCCTTGCCGCATGTCCGGCATTCTCATCATTCCGCCCTTCGGAATGTCCTGCGTGCCAACGCTCGGCTGCGTCTGAGACGACGCCGGCCGTGTCGCCGGTGGTGATTGCTGACCGAAACCAGAACTCGCGAGGAGAAGGGTGAGCAGGCTGATCTGCGCTGCGCCTTTCAATCTCATGGTTCTTCCTTCCTTGTCAGTGTCGGTGCGAATGGGTATGGGGATGTTGTTCGCCAGGATGGGATTTCCCGGCCTCCTCTTCCCGGATTTCCTCGGGGGACCGGGGATTCATCCGCTTCATTTCTTCGATCTCCTCGGCGGTGATCCGCGGCAGGTGCCGGATGAAGTGAACGAGGTGCCACGACCCCTCCTCGTGCTCGCCGGCAGCCGTCCCCCACGCCGGCATCCCGGTGAATCGAACCCCATTCTGGATGATGTAGAAAAGCTCTCCATCGGAGAGTTTCTGGGTCTCGCGAAGTCTCATATCGGGGACCTTGGGATAGAAATTGGGTCCCATCTCGGTCTTCCCGCTGCCGTCGTTCGCGTGACATCCTGCGCAGTGATCCGCGAAGTGAGCTCTCGCCTCGCTCAGGACCTCCGGCGTGAGCGGCACGGGATTCCGGGTCCTCCGCTCCTTCCGAGGAATCGCAAGATTCCGCAGCTTTGGGGCCACGAAGGCTTCGATGGCGGTCGGGGTGCCACGTGCGCTGACACCACGAGAGAGATAAGTCAGGACGATCCCTATTGCACCTGCAAGAAGCACCAGCACCAAGAAGCACACCATCCAGATCAATTTCCGCATCGGTTCCTCCTGGCTTCAAGCCGCACCGAGACTAGCGAAACAGATTGCGCTCCTTGAAGTCAGCCGGACGCC
>DASYRY010000136.1:0-19971 GCA_036004025.1 Candidatus Polarisedimenticolia bacterium
GCCGATCTCGTCGCGGTTCCGCAAGGTGCCGGCGTTATGGAACATCTTCACGGAAATGGGGAAGAGTGTGGATGTGGTGGCGTGGTGGGCCTCCTGGCCCGCCGAGACGGTGCGTGGAACCATCGTCTCGGACCGCGTTTCCTACTCCCTGTTCGGCTATCAGGCCGACGCGAAGAGCCTCCCCTCCGCCACCTATCCCCCCGACTATCTGGCTTCCCTGCGGGACCGCCTCGTCACCGACGCCGACGTGACGCTGGAGGAGGTGCGGCGGTTCGCCGATATCACCGCGGTCGAATTCCAGGAGCGCCGCGCGCAGATCGATCGCACCGAGGCCAGGAAAGCCTATGCCGATCCGGTCAATCACCTGACTCGCATCCTCGCCTCCACGCGCAACTACCAGACCGCGGCGCTGGATCTCCTGGCGCGAGGCCAGCCCGATTTGATGATGGTCTATTTCCAGGGGATCGACGAGATCTGCCATCGCTTCGCGCATCTCATGCCTCCCAAGATGGCGATGGTGAGCGCCGAGGATTACCGGAGGTTCCATGGGGTGGTGGAGGCCTTCTATCGCCACCAGGACCGCCTGCTCGGCGATCTCATTGCCGCGGCCGATCCCGAAAGCCTGGTGCTCGTTCTTTCGGATCACGGCTTCAAGAATGGGGCGGGGCGTCCCACCGACGATCCTCCCTACATCGAAGGGAAGCCGGGCAAATGGCATCGCCTCTACGGAATCTTCATGGTGGCGGGAGCCGGGGTGAAACCCGGACCGATCGATACCGTCTCCCTGCTGGACGTCGCGCCCACCATCCTGGCCATGGCGGGACTTCCCGTCTCCGAGCAGATGCCGGGCCGCGTGCTGACCGAGGCCCTCCGGCCGGAAGCGGCGAAAGCGCTGAATCCGGCGAAGATCGCGAGCTACGACTCTCTGGGAGTCCCCGCGGACGCCGCGGCGCCCGAGAGCTCCGCGGCCGACGCGGAGATGATCGCCAATCTTCGCTCGCTGGGATACATCGGCGGTGCCGAGGCTGGCCAGGGGGAGGGCGAGAAGGGCGGCGACGGCGGGGAGCTGACGGGCGACACCGTGACCTATCACAGCAATCTCGCGGCGCTACACCTGAAGTCGAAGAATTACGCTCAGGCGCAGGAAGAGGTGGATGCGGCATTGAGAATCGTTCCCGACTACTTTCCGGCGATGATGACCCAGGCCACCTTGTACCAGTCCACGCAGAGGCCCGAGAAGGCGCTCGAAGTCTACCGGCGCGTCCTCGAGACGGGGAAAGCGGAGGGGGGAGTCATCAGCTCTCTGGCCGACCTCTACGTCAAGACGGGACGGGTGGACGAGGGGATCGCCTACCTGGAGAGCGTCCGCAGACAAAAGCCGGGAGACGGGGAGGCCGCCCTCGGTCTCGGCAAGCTCTGGGATGCGAAGAAAGATACGCCGCGCGCGGAGGCTCTCTACCGTGAAGCTCTGCGCTCCGACCCGGGCGCGGTCGAGCCGGCGGCGAAGCTGTTCGAGATTCTGAAGTCACGCGGGGAGCAGGCCACGCTCGAGCCGATGGTCGCACGGGCGCTGGAGATCAACGAGAACTCGGTGGGCCACCACAATCTCATGGGCCTAATCCTGGAGTCGAGGCGCGACGTCGCTGGAGCCGAGCGTCACCTCCGCCGCGCGAGCGAGCTGGATCCCGACTTCGCCGGGGTGCTGGCGAATCTCGGGTCACTGCTGGCCCGCACCGGACGCACCTCCGAAGCGATCCAGGTTCTCACGCGCGCCGTAGGGAAGGAGCCCGCGAACTACGAGGCGCGGGTGAACCTCGGGGCGGCGCTGGGAAAGACGGGCCGCCATCAGGAGGCGATCGAGCAGTTCGAGGAGGCGCGCCGGCGGGGCTTCCGCTCCCCCACGCTGTTCAACGGTCTCGCCATCGCCTACCACGAGACCGGTCAGATGCAGAAATGTCTCGACAGCCTCAAGGAGTCTCTTTCCCTCGATCCTGACCAGCCCCAGGTGAAGAGCATGCTCGCCGAAGTCCAGGGCCAGAGGAGCTGAGGTCGCAGGGGAGTTGACTTGGGAGAGGCGATTCCTTAGCTTTCCTGCGTGCAAATCTCCAAGATCGGCGAGCATTTCGATATCCGGGGGGCTTTTCGCGGGGCCGCGCCATACGGATCCGGCCATATCAACGAGACGTTTCTCGCCGAGTACGACGAGGGCGGCCGGACCGTAAGGTATCTCCACCAGAGGCTCAACCGTCGCGTTTTCCCCGATCCGGTCTCGGTCATGGAGAACATCCGCAGGGTGCTGGAGCACCTGCGGCGGAAGCTCGCCCAGCTCGGAGTAGCGCGACGCGAGCGCAGGGTGCTCGAGCTGATTCCCTGTCGCGACGGTGCGGGCTTCTGGCGGGACGAGGAAGGGGAGGTCTGGCGCACCTACCAATTCATCGAAGGCACGCGCTGCGTGGATGTCCCCGAATCGCCTGGCCAGGTCGAGCAAGCGGCGCTTGCTTTCGGCGGATTCCAGAAGCTGCTTCTCGATCTGCCGGGATCGCGTCTTCACGAGACGATTCCTCATTTTCACGACACTCCCAGACGCATGCAGGCGCTGGGCGAAGCCGTCGCCGCGGACGCGGCAGGGCGGGTGGTCCCGGCCAAGTCGGAGATCGAATTCGCTCTGTCGCGCGTGGATCTGGCGGGAGCGCTGGCGCGCCTTCGTGCGGCGGGCGATCTCGCCGAGCGCGTCGTGCACAACGACACCAAGCTGAACAACGTGCTCCTGGACGGGAGCACGGGCGAGGCTCTTTGCGTGATCGACCTGGACACCGTGATGCCGGGACTCGGGCCGTGGGATTTCGGCGATCTGGTGCGCTCCGCCGCCAATCCGTCGGCCGAAGACGAGCGGGACCTTTCCAGGGCGAAGGTGGATCCGCAGCTCTTCTCGGCGATCACCAAGGGATGGATCGAGTCTCTCGGGAGCGTCCTTGCACCCTCTGAGCGCGGCGCTCTGGTCACGGGGGCGAAGGTGATTACCCTGGAGTGCGGGGCGCGTTTCCTGACGGATCATTTGCAAGGGGACGCCTACTTCAAGATCCGCCGTCCGGGACAGAATCTCGACCGCGCCCGCGTGCAGCTCTCGCTGCTGCGCTCCCTGGAGGAGCGGGAGGATGAGCTGGAGCGGATGGTCGAGCGCTGCGGGGTCCGGCCTTGAGACGTTGCAGGCAATCCCTCCACGGTTTCCGCCTGCGGTAGAATCGCCGCCATGCTTCGCAAGCTCGCGGCCATCCTGATTCCGACCGTTTTCCTGGCGGGGGCGGTGCTCACGCACGGGGTCCTTGCGTGGCTCTGCCTCGCGATCTGGGTCCTGAGCAGCGCCGTCGTGATGATGGGACTGCTCCGCCCGCGCAGCCAGATGTTCGGGAAGACTCTCTTCCAGACCGCCCCGCAGCCACGCGTCGCTCTCACTTTCGACGACGGACCGCATCCCGAGGACACTCCGGCGATCCTGGAGATCCTCGAAAAGGAGAAGGCCCGCGCCACGTTCTTTTTCGTGGGATGCAAAGCGCGCCAGCACCCCGATCTGGTGCGACGCGTCGTGGACGCGGGCCACGAGGTGGCGGCGCATTCGGACACGCATCCCTGGTGGTTCTCTCTGGCGAGGAAACGAAGACTTCGCCGCGAGGTGGGAGATTGCGCGGCGACGCTGTGCAGTCTTTCGGGGGCCCGGCCCAGGTTTTTCCGTCCGCCGGTGGGTCACAAGGCTCTCTCCCTGGAGGACGTGCTGCGCGAGGAAGGGCTGGAGATGGTGGCCTGGACGGTGCGCGCCTACGACACCCTGAGCCTCAGCGCCGAGACCATCCAGGCGAGGCTGCTCGCCCGGGCGAAGCCGGGCGGCATCCTCCTCCTTCACGAGGGGCTGTCACGGCGCGAGGGGAGCCCCTCCAACTCGGTGCGCGCGCTGCGAGGAGTCTTGAGGGGCCTGCGGGAGCGTGGGCTCGAGCCGGTCACGCTGCGCCAGCTTGTCGGGGAGAGACCATGAAGACCTCCCGGGACCTCTTCGACTCGTTCGAGTGCGTGGCGGCGACCCGGCGCCATCTCGTGAAGAGGTGCGGTGGCGGCGCCCATTATCATGGCTCCGAGGTGATCCGGCAGGTGCTCTCCGCGGCGGCGTTGCTCGAGGCCGCCGGAGCGGATCGGGGGGATCTCGTCCTCCTCCAGGGGCTCTCGGGACTGCCGCTGCTGGTGGGATTGCTCGCGGTCTGGGCCCGCGACGGTGTGGCGCTGCCGGTGGAAGCCTCGGCCGCGCCCGCCGAGATCGAAAGCGTCCGGACGCAATTCGGCGCCGGATTCGCGCTCGCCGCGGGCGCGGGCGAAGCCCTCCATGCGAGGAGGCTGCCGCGGCGAGGTGAGGGCGTTGCGCTGCCGCCGGGCGCGGCGGTGATCAAGCTCACGTCGGGAAGCACCGGGAAAGCGCGCGGCATCGCGGTGCGCGCCTCGCATCTCGCAGCCGACGGCCGCCAGATCCTGCAAGGGATGGGAATCGGCCCGGAAGACGTGAACATCGCCGTCATTCCTCTGTCCCACTCCTACGGGCTCGGGAATCTCGTCATGCCGCTGGTGCTCCAGGGCTCGCCGTTGCTCCTGGTCGCGGCGCCGCTTCCGGAGCTTCTGCGTGAAGCGCTCTCCCAGGAGGCTCCGACCGTCTTCCCCGGCGTCCCCATTTTGTTCGACAACCTGGCGAATCTCCCGGGAACCGGTTTCCTCGTCAAGGGTCTGAGGCTGTGCATCTCAGCCGGAGCGCCGTTGCGACGCGGGGTCGCGGCGGCGTTCCGCGCGCGCTACGGGGTGCCGGTGCGCGCCTTCTACGGAGCCTCCGAGTGTGGAGGCATCACGTTCGATGCATCGCCCGGAGGGGACGCGGCCGAAGAGCTGGAGGGGTGTGTCGGGAGCGCTTTGCCGGGCGTTCAGGTGAGGCTGGAAGGAGAAGAGGGAAGGGTGACGGTGCGCAGCGACGCCGTGGCCTCCGGTTACGTCCCGCGCGCTGCTGCCGGCGAAGAGGCTTTTGCCGGGAACCTGTTTCGGACAGGGGACACGGCTCGCCTCGATTCCGGCGGTCGCCTGACGCTGACCGGGCGGGCCGGATCCCTGGTGAACGTGGCGGGACGGAAGGTGAACCCGCGCGAGGTGGAAAGTGCCCTGATGGCCATCCCGGGAGTGGGGGATGCGGCGGTCGTGGGAGTGCCCGACGCGGCCCGCGGAGAATCACTGGTGGCGTGCCTGGTGGCCGGCCCCGGCGTGACGCGAAAACAGCTGATGGATCGGCTGCGCCTCGACTTGGCCGATTACAAGCTGCCTCGTAAAATCGTGTTCGTCGAGACCATTCCCCGCAACGACCGAGGAAAGGTGGCGCGCGAGACAATCCTGAGGATGGTGAATTCCTCCAGGGAGAGAAATCTCAGGCCGCAAGTCCCCGAAGGATGAGCGCGTAGGCGCTGCCGCCCCAGGCATGCGCGCTGACCAGGACGCTTCCCGACTGCGCGGCGTCGAGGCCCGCTGCAAGCAACGCCAAACCCCCCGCGGCCGCATGGGTTCCCACGACCGGAGTCACCGAATCGTGGGGGGCGCCCGGGCAGATCGTCTCGGCGGCACGTTTTTCCGCCTCGTCGCTCTGAGGGCAGCCGCAGGCATGGAGCATGACCTTCCCGATCCGCGCGGGACTCCCGGCATCGAGCCTTGCCGCAGACTCCAGCGCCCTTTGCATGGCCGCCTGAATAGGCTCGGGCCGCACGGTCCAGCCGGTGGCCGAGGCGACGGGATCCGAGGCCATCCCGGTGCCCGCGACCTCCGCCACGACCCTGGCTCCACGCCTTCGTGCGGACTCCAAGGTCTCGAGGACGAGACAGGCCGCCCCTTCTCCGACGAACGAGGGTCCTCCGAGAAGAGCCAGGGCGTTGAGCAGCGGCGCGCTCATCAGCTCGAGCCCTCCACAGTAGGCCAGTTCGAGTCGATCTTCCCGCAGCGCTTTCTCCGCCACGATCGTCGCCGCGGCGGCGGAAGCATCCCCGCAGGTGAGGGTGACGCACGCACCCCGCGCGTTGAGTTCGATGGCGCTATGGCCCGAGGGCGCATTGGCCACCGACTCCGCAAAAAGAAAGGGGCTGGCGGTGGCCATCCCGTCCCGGAAAACCCCTTCCAGGTAATCCCACGTCGTATCGGTGCATCCGTAGCCGGTGCCGAGGAAGGTGCCGCGCGCCTCGGGCGGACATCCCCCCGCGGCCTCGCGGTCGAGTCCTGCGTGGTGATGCGCTTCCAGGCTAGCCAGCATCCAGAGCTGGGAGAGCTCCCCCATCCGGCGGAGCTTGCGGGCAGGGAGACGGGCTTCACGATCGAAGGGGGGAATCTTGGCGACGTGAAGCGAGCGAGGCCGCCGGAGACGTCCCGGCACTTCCCGTTCCGTTCCCAGGGGCTGTCGCTCGGCAAGGGCCGCTTGGAACGATTCCACGCCCGATCCGGCGGGACTCAGGCAGCCTAGCCCCGTGATCACCACCCGGTTCAAGCGGCGCTCCGGAAGAGGAGCGTGCAGTTGGTGCCGCCGAAACCGAAGCTGTTGGAGACGCCCACCTTGAAAGCGTGACGGCGGGAACCGCGCGCCACGACATCGAGCGAGACGCCCGCATCGGAAGCGGTCCAGCCCAGCGTGGGCGGCAGGCATTGGTGGATGAGACTCAGGACGAGGATGACCGCCTCGGCTCCTCCCGAGCCTCCCAGCAAGTGACCGAAGAGGGACTTGTTCGAGGTAAGAGGAATGCGAGCCGCCATCTCCTCTCCGAATACGGCGAGGATGGCGAGAGCTTCGGTGGCGTCGTTGAGGGAAGTCCCGGTGCCGTGCGCATTGATATGGCCGATCTCCTGAGGGGAAACCCCGGCGCGCTCCAAGGCTTGGGCCATCGCCGCGGCGGCGCCCCGCCCCTCGGGGTGCGGGGCCGTCATGTGGTGCGCGTCGCAGCTCGAGCCGTATTCGAGGAACTCCGCGAGGATCCCGGCGCCGCGCTTCAGCGCGTGCTCCCATGCCTCGAGGACGAGGATCCCGGCTCCTTCGCCCAGGGAAAGCCCCTTTCTCGTCACGTCGAACGGGCGGGGGGGATCGGGATCGACCAGCCTGAGGGCATTGAATCCGGCATACGTCATGCGGCAGAGAGCATCCCCTCCTCCGGCCACCATTCCGCACACTTCGCCCGAGCGAATCAGATCCACCGCCATCCCGATGGAAAGGGCCGACGAGGCGCAGGCCGTCATGTTCGAGAGTCGCGGACCGGACAATCCGGCCACCCTCGCCACGGCGTCCGCCGGCGTCGAGCTGGGCAGGCGAAGGAAACGGGAAGGACGCGCCGCCTGCGGTCCTTTCTCGACCGACTCACGGCAATAGATCTCCGATTCCAGCATTCCCGCGGTGGACGTGCCGAGGGAGATGCCGAACTTCCCGAGGGCCGAGGTCCCTTCGAGGCCGGCCTGGCGGATCGCCTCGAGGGAGGCCGCAAGACAGAGCCGATCGGTTCGAGAGGCGCGCCGGCGCTCGCTGCGCCGCAGCTCGGGGACTTCCGGAAGAGGACGCACCTGACCTCCGATATGGCTGAGACACTTGGAGGTCTCGAACAGATCGAGATTGCCGATTCCTCCACGCCCTTCCAGCGCGTTCCCCCACACCTGCTTTTGGTCCCCTCCGAGCGGGCAGACGATCCCGACGCCGGTGACGGCGACGCGGCGCCGGGGGGACTCCGGCGCGCTCATCTCGGCGCTTCCTCGAGCACCTTGAGAAGCGGGATGGGACGGGTCAGGTGCATCCTCCGCTGCAGGCGGACGATGAGATAGAAGATCGCCAGCCTCCAGCGGACCGCCGCAGGCGGATCCGAGCAACCGGCCAGGAGGCAGATCACCGATTCCTTGATCCTGAAGCGCGCACCCGGCTGCAGGAAGACGTCCATGAACCCCGGCTGGTAGAAGCGGGTCACGATCCGTGTGTAGCTCCGGACGTGCCGGCGCACCTTCTTCGCGTAATCGCGAAATGCGCGTGGAGCGAGAGCGGCGGTGCCGCGAGAATCGCCCAGCGCGGCATGCAAGGCGTCGGCCGCCATCTCCGCGGAGGACATGGCAAGCAAGACCCCGGTGGAGAAGATGGGATCGATGAAGGCGGCGGCATCACCCATCAGGAGATAGCCGTCCCCCGCCACGTCGTCGCATTCGTAGCTGTAGTCGCTGGCGGTGTAGACGGGGGAGACACGTCGCGCGTCTTTCATCTTCTCCCAGACGGCGGGGCACCGGCGGGAGGCCTCCTCGAGAAGCTTTTCGGGCGGCATTCCCGCATTTTTCAGCGTCGATCCTCCCAAGACGAGTCCCACGCTGGTTTTCCCCTCTTGCAGGGGGATGAGCCAGAACCAGCCGTCTTTCAACACCACCAGAACAATGTCACCCGCGAACCTTCCTTCTCCTCTCGGGATGCCCTCGTAGTGCGCGAAGACGGCCGCCTTGCGCAGGTGCGGCGTCATCTTGCGGAGACGCCGGCGGCTGGCGACGAAGGCGTCCCGACCGCTTGCATCGAGCAGGAAACGGGCATGGTGCTGTGAGAGATTCCCGTTCTCGTCCTGAACTGTGATCTCGCATCCGTCGCGGTGCGAAGTACGGGCTTCGACCACGGTGGCGCCTTCGTGGACCTCGGCGCCCCGCTGCCTGGCTTTCTCCAGCAGCACCGCGTCGAACTCGGAGCGCAGCACGTGGAAGGCGTACGGGTACCCGGGCACGAAGGCGTCCGCGAATTCGATGTATCGGGCGGTCGCGCCGTCGCTGGAGAAGAGACGCGCTCCCCACTTCTCGATGAAGCGTCCTTCCAGCTCCTCGAATACTCCCAGGCGGCGGAACAGATCTGCGTTGAAGGGGAGCAGAGACTCCCCGATATGGAATCGCGGGAATCGCTCCTTCTCGAACAGGATGACTTTGCGGCCGGCGGCGGAAAGCAGAGAGGCCGCCGTCGATCCCGCGGGACCGCCGCCGATGATTGCCACGTCATGCATGATGCTCCTCCGAAGCGTCCCCTGCCGGGGAACGCCAGACGTCGTAGAAATTGAACCATTGATCGGGATACCGCCGGATCACCGATTCGAGCATGGCGGCCATCCGCCGCATCGCCAGGGGGAGAGTCTCCTCCGATCCCCCGCCCCTCTTGAAATACATCGGCTCCATCGTGACGATGCGGTACCTGCGGCCGCGATCGAAGACGATGAAGACAGGGAGAATCGGCGCGCCGCTTGCCATGGCCAGCTCCACCGGTCCCGTGGGCAAAGGGGCGGGCTCTCCGAAGAACGGCACGGTCATCACGCTCTGCCCTGCGGCCCTGTCCACCTGGATCGCCACGACCTCTCCTCGCTTCAGCGCCAGCATGAGCTCCAGCGCGAGCAGCGGAGTGCTTCCCATCCGATGGACGCGAAGGTTGGGATTGCTGCGCGCCTTCTCGGCATAGCGGCCCACCTCCCGGGAATCCTCCTCGAGGATCACCACGTGGACCGGGACCCCGTACATCGGAAGGAACTTGAGCCCCAGATCCCAGTGTCCGAGGTGGGCGGTGGCGACGATCAGCCCCTTCCCCTCGCGAACCTTCTCGAGAGTGAGTCGCTCGGTCTCCTCCGCCCCGTCAATTCGCTTGCGAAAGTCCGCACGCTCCAGATTGGGGATCTCCGTGTAGGCCACCAGGAAGCGGCTGAAGTTGAAGAACAGGCGGTAGGTCAGGGTGAGATTACCCCATCCCTCCTTTCCGGTGATCCGCTGGAGGTTCGATCGTGAGGCGGAGCGCTCCCTGGAGAGGATGAGGAGGAAGAAAAGAGAAGTGGCATGGTGAAGCGGCACCAGGATCCATCGCGGCAGCCGGGGGGTGATGCGCTGGATGAGCTCCCAGGCGAGAGGGGTGTTGAATCGATGCGAGTACCAGCGCCGGTGAGCAGGGCTCGCTGCCGGGGCTGGTTCGACGAGGGTCGAGGGGGACTCCAAAGGACCTCCGCTTGAGAGGGAAGAGCGTCAAATCCTAATCAATCCGCCAGCCTGCATCAAGGGGCGGTCGCCGGCTGTGCTAGGATTTGCATCATGGAAGAACGATGCGTGGAAGTGGACGTGGCGGTGGTGGGCGGCGGGTTTTCCGGCTCGTCTCTGGCCTTGCTGATGCGCCGGGCCGACCCTGCTCTGCGGGTCCTGATCGTGGAGCGCAAGGAGGTCTTCGATCGAAAAGTGGGGGAGTCCTCCATCGAGCTGTCCGCCTGGTTCATGCTTCGCGTTCTCAGGCTGGGTCATCATCTCTACTCCCGCCAGATCCCCAAGTACGGCCTGCGCTTCTGGTTCCACAACGAGAGAGTCCACACCCTCGACGACGCCTCGGAGCTGGGCAATCGATACCAGACGCGAGTTCCGAGCTTTCACATCGACCGGGCGATCCTGGACGAGCACGTCCTCGCCTTGGCGGCGGCGGAGGGAGCGATGCTCTGGAGGCCCTCCCGGCTGACCGACCTGACGCTGCGGGAAGGGGGCACCTCCACGCTGGAAGTGGAAACGCCCGAGGGGCCGGCTCGAGTGCGGGCCCGCTGGGTGGTGGACGCCACCGGTCGCAAAGCCACCCTGGCGCGCCGGCTCGGATTCTTCCGGTCGATGCCGGAACATCCCATACGGTCCGTCTGGGCGCGCTATCAGGGCGTCCGGGATTTCGACGGAGACTGGCTGCCGGGAAGAAGCGAGGGGATCGGAAGCGCCGTTTGCCTCCGGAGCCTCTCCACCAATCATCTGGTCGGCGCCGGCTACTGGATCTGGGCCATCCCCCTGCCCGACGGGGACACCAGCATCGGAGTGGTCTGGGACAGGAGGGTTTGCGATCTGCCGAAAGAAGGAAGCCTGGGAGACCGTTTCGAGAAGTTTCTCCGCGGCACTCCATCGGGACGCGAGCTGATGCAAGGCGCCATCCGCCGCGAAGCCGATCTTCACCTGCTGAACGATCTTCCCTACAGCGTCGACAGGATCGCGGGCGACGGATGGGCCCTGGTGGGGGACGCCGCGGGGTTCATCGATCCGTTCTACAGCCCGGGCCTGGACTGGGCGGGGCTCACCTGCACCAAGACCTCACGGCTGATTCTGGATTCCCTGCGGGGCGAAGCGATGCCGCCGCGGATCGAGCGCCACAACCGGGAGTTCACGCGGGGATTCCGGCGGTGGGTGGAGGCGCTCTACCTGGACAAGTATTTCTACATGGGCGATGCCGAGCTGATGGGGCTGGCTCTACGTCTCGAGGTCGCGCTCTACTATTTCGGGGTCGTCACGCCGCCCTACAAGCGAGGCATCCGCGAGCTGGCGGTCCCGTTCAGCGCTCCTGTCTCCGAGCCGTTCTACCGGCTGCTGAGATTCGTCAACCGGCGGCTGGCCCATCTGGCGAAGCTGCGGCTTCGAGCGGGGACGTACGGGCGGCGCAATGCCGGGCGCAAGGACCTGCTGCCCGGTTTCGCCTTGGGCCCGGCGAATCTGAAATGGGTTCCCAAGTGCCTCGCCCGGCTCCTTGCCCTCGAAATCCTCTCGATCCCCGATTACTTCGCCGCGCGGAGACGCAAGGCATGGGTCCCGACGCCGGGGTCTCCGGCCACGTCGGGACGACCGGAGCTCAAGAGCGCTCCTTCCTCTGGCGCCTGAGTCGCTTGCCTGTCCCTCCGGAAACTCCGGCCAGCCTGCTCAGGGGGCTCCTGGCGGCGTCCGGGCTTGGACCGGCCCTCATCTCGCCTCGTCGTAAGCGGCCGCGCAATTGTCCTTGAACCGATCGGAATAGCCGCTGTACTCCTTGTAGGCGGGCAGCTCCGCGGATTTCAGGAATTCCTCGCGGGAGATCCCCTTCTTCTTCGCCCCGTCTGCCAGTGCCAGGAGGTCCGTGATGTACTTGCGGAACTCCTTCAATCCCGCCACGTCCATCACCTGCCCATGTCCCGGAATCACTTTCGCGTCGGTGGGAACGCGGGATAGCACCTTCTCGAGCGCCGTGGCATAACCGCGGGCCGAGCCGCCCCCCTTCACGTCGATGAAGGGGATCAGCCGGTTCCAGATCAGATCCCCGCCGTGCAGAACGTTCGCTTTCTCGAAGTAAACGACGCAGTCGCCGTCGGTATGAGCCGGGGGTGTGTGCCAAAGCTGGACGGTTTCCTCTCCGAGATGCAGCCGCAGCTCGGAGTCGAAGGTCAGGTACGGCGCGGCGATTTCCTCCACCTTCACCTTCTTCGCCCATTCGATCTGGGTTGCATAGAACTCGGAGGAATCCTTGTCCCCCTTCTGGCGTGCGGCTTCCAGCTTTTCGGGATACTCCTTGAGGATTTCCGCCGGGGAGGCGAGCATCCTCTTGCGCACGTTGTCGTGAGCGACGATGAGCGAAAACGGCCGGAACACGGGATTGCCTCCGACGTGATCGGCGTGGTAGTGCGTGTTCACCAGGTATTTGATCGGCCTGTCGGTGACGCTCCTGATTTGCTCGATGATGCCGGGAGCGACGTTCTCGAACTGGGAATCCACGACGAGAACCGCATCGGGACCGACCATGAATCCCACGTTTCCGCCCCGTCCGTACAGAGCGTAGACACCTCCCGACAGGAGCTCCCGCTTGAAAATCTCCCCGGCAGGGCGGTCGTGATGGGACTGGGCAAGACATATTCCGGGACCGACGACGAGCATCAGGCATCCCAGAGCGGCGTGTTTTTTCATGGGCTCTCCGCAATCGGTGAGGGTCCCGGCTCCTCAGACGGGAGCCGAGGTGGGTTCGAACTCGTCCTGGATCTCTCCGAAAATCTCCTCGAGGATGTCCTCCATCGTCAGGACGCCGATCGCCCTGCCTCCCTCCACGACCGCCGCGATGTGGATTCTCCGCCGGCGCATCTCGCGAAGGACGGCGTCGATGCGATCCTGTGGCTGGACCTCCAGGAGCGGGCGCAGGATCCGATCCAGATCCAGCTTTGCCCGATCCGCGGGGGTCAGCCAGGCCAGGTCCTTGATGTTGATGATCCCCAGGAACCTCTTTCCCTCCTTGTCGGCCACGGGGTAGCGGGTGTGTCCCGACCTCCGCGCCCGCACGAGGTTGTCCTCCAGCGGGCGCAGGGGATCCCAGACGATGGCGCGATGCCGAGGGACCATGACGTCGGAGGCCTTCTTGTCCGAGAAGCGGGTGGCGCGCTGCATGATCTCCGTCTCGGCGGGGGAGATGATCCCCTGGTGGGAGGATTCCGTCAGGACCATGCGAAGCTCCTCCTCGGAGCGCCGCATCTCTCCTTCGGTGGGCTCGATGCCGAGCGACCGCAGGACCAGCATCGACATCCCGTTCATCATGACCAGGAGTGGGTACGAGAGGAGATAAAAGGCGCGCAGCGGGATGGCAATCCGGATCGTGAATCGTCCCGGGCGTCGGATGGCCGCCGATTTCGGGACGAGCTCGCCCAAGATGATGTGGAGCATGGTGATCAGGATGAACGCCGCGGTCAGCGAGGCCGAGTGGATCGCCAGCTTGGATCCCACGCCCAGGGTGGAAAGAAGCGCCGCGAAGAGAGGAGCGAACGCCGATTCTCCGACCCATCCCAGCCCGAGGCTCATCACGGTGATTCCCAGCTGGCAAGCGGAGAGGTAGGCGTCCAGGCGGTGAAGGATGCCCGCGGCGATCCGGGCGCGCGAATCTCCGGAGAGCTCGATTTCCCGGATCCGCGTGGACCGGACCCGAATGATGGCGAATTCAGCGGCGACGAAGAAGGCGTTGCCGGCCACGAGGAACATGGCCAGAACGAGCCGCCCGACGACTTCCAGAGAACTCAACAGGATCCCTTCCGCCCGGACTATCGGCTCCGGGCGGCATCAAAATATCCGCTTCAGGGGTGGATGTAAAACCGGGAGTTGGGGGAAGGCAAGCGTCTGGCTCGGAGCTCTAGTTCCTGGCGAGAAGTACGGGCTGCCGGGTGGCGGGATCCGGCAGGAACCGCCGGTAGTGCGCCCAGGCATGATAATCGTGCCTCAGGATGAAGTCCCGGAAGGCGTCGAAGTGCATGCTGTAATTCCGGAACGCCTCCAGATAGTCCGCATGGGTGAGCGTCGGATACTGTCCCTCTTCGGCCTGGGCCAAGTTGAATCCCCAAGCGGCCGCCTCATAGAAATGACGGTCCATGTCAGGGTCTCCGAAGAAGGGGACCGGAGTGCGATCGCCGCGCGCAAGATGACGCGCGTGGAAATACTCGTGATCGATCAGGAGCATCCCCCATCCCGCGCTGCGGCCTGCTTCCTTCGAGTCGGCATAGACGATGATGTCGTTCTTGACGCCGCGGCCCAGGACCGGCGCATCGTCGATGCGCGTCGGGTCCTTCCCTCCCGCGCGAACCAGCCCCATGTAGAGCGTAGGAGGGTGGAAGCGGGTTTCTCCGGCCCGGACGGCACCGACGTAGAGGAAGCAGTCCGGGTGAAGCCTGGCAAGGATTTGCTCGAAGGGATCGCCTGTCTCGATGGGGACGCCGCCCGCCCACGCCGGAGACGCCGTGGCGAGCAGCACGCACAAAAAGAATCCCCTGACCCGGTACAAGTCGGCCACCTCGTTTGCCACAAAAGCCTTGTGGGACGTGTCTTTCAGCGAAATGAACCCGATGTGACTTTTTAATACGGCGAGATCCTTCCGGCGGCAATGAAAAAGATCGCGAATCGTGTCGAGGAGAGGAAATCGCGGCGAGAGGAGCGTGCCTTGACAATAAGCTGCGGAGATCTCTACTATTCTCGCGCTTCAGGCCCGCTATGTCTTTCCAGGGAGATCGCTATAAATGGCCAAAGATGTGTATACCAGCAACGATCTTCTCGCTCGCCGAGTCTACCGCGCCCTGAAGACGCCCACCGACAACAACCGCCGGACGGACCCTATCCTGGCTTTCCACTTCAAGGGGAAGGGCGATTCGGTCATCATGCGATGCAACAAGCAGCCGGAAATCAGCGTCAAGGGGAAGGATCAGACCGCCGGAGAAGTGAAGTTCTTTGCCTATTCCGACTTCGCCGATTACGATGAGTCCAATGTGATCTTCAAGCTCAGAGATGAGATCACCCTGATCGAGTTGTACGGAAAAGGCTCCGTGGAACCCATGCAATGGGAAAGCTGGGAGAAATTCACCCGGTGGCTGGACGGCTTGAGCGAGGAAGGGATCCAGATCTCTCTGAAGCTGCCCTGCCTCGTCTATGAGGCCGTGCGCAAGCAGAAACCTTCGATGCAGAACTTCATCGTCGAATCCATCAAGAAAACCCTCAAGGGCCGGGAGAGGGAATAGCCTGCGCATGCTCCTACGGACGATTTGCATCGCCCAGGCCCTGATCGTGGCGGCCGTCGCAGGGACGGGAGGAGTCTGCATCGCCTCGGCGGTGGCACCCCGGGACACTCCTTTCTTCGACCCGGCGCAGCTGCGTCCGGGAATGATGGCGACGGGAAAGACGGTATTCCAGGGTTACGAGCCGGAGGAGTTTCGCGTCGAGATTCTAGGGGTGCTGAAAAACGCCATCGGGCCCCAGCAAGACATGATCCTCGCGCGCCTGCATGGCGAGAATGTCGAGCGCACGGGCGTGATCGCCGGAATGAGCGGGAGTCCCGTGATGCTCGAGGGAAAGATCCTCGGGGCCGTGTCCTACCGTTTGGGAAACTTCGAGAAGGAGCCCATCGCGGGGATCACCCCCATCGCGGACATGGTCCGGGCGGCGGAGATGCCTCGGGCGGCAAGGATGGCTCGGGGATCCTCCTTGGTCGACGAATGGAGAGGCTCCGAAGCGAGGCTCGCGGACCAACGACCCATTCCGATCCCGGGGATGGCCGCCGATCTGGTCCCCATCGGGACCCCTCTGGTTTTCGCGGGATTCCCCGAATCGCTGATTCGGGAGGTTTCCCCTCTGTTCCAGGCGCGGGGACTCGAGCCTCTCGCCGGCGCGGGAGGACAGGCCGAGGGCACGGACTACCCGATCACTCCCGGGGTCGCCATCTCGGTCCCGCTCGTCCGGGGCGATCTGAGCATCGCCGCAACGGGAACCCTCACCCACGTCTCGGGGAACAAGTTCTGGGCCTTCGGGCATCCCTTCTTTGGGGGCGGAGCCGTGCGCTATCCCGTGGCGCGGGCCGAGGTGGTGGTGACCTATCCCTCGCTTCTGGGCTCCTTCAAGATCGCCAATTCAACGTCCTTGATGGGGACGCTCCTTCAGGACCGGCTCACCTGCATTCAGGGGGAGCTGGGTCCCGCTCCGAGCCTGCTGCCGGTGACGGTCAAGGTGGATACTCCGACGGGGGAGCGACGGTTGGCCTTCGAGGTGGTCCAGGACGATACGCTCACTCCCATCCTGGTGGGGATCACGCTCCAGGCCAGCCTCCAGAGGATTCTGGAATATTCGTCGGAAACGACGCTGCAGGCCGCGCTCCGAGTAGAAACGCAGGGACATCCAACTCTGGAGCGCACGATTGTGGAATCGGACGCGGGGGGTCCCCAGTCGGCGGCGGCGGTGGGGGGCGTAGCCCGGGAGGTGGCGATGCTCCTGAACGTGATCTACGGAAACCGATTCCAGGAAGTCCACATGACGTCCGTGGGCTTGAAAGTCTCGGCGTTGCCGGAGCCGCGTCTCGCAAGAATCGGGGACATGTCCGTGAGCCCCTCCGTGGTGAACCCCGGCGAGCCGCTCACGGTGCGGATCGTCCTGCAGCCTTTTCGTGGAGCGGATTTGCTCAAGGAGTTCAGGGTCCAGGTTCCCCCCGATACTCCCAAGGGCCCCCTCGCCGTGACCGTCTCGAGTGCTCGCAGCATGAACGGACTGGAGGGAACGCTTCAGCAACAGCGGCTGTCGGGAGCGCAGGGGGTGGACGAGTTGATTCGCCTCTTCAATGCCTCGAGAAAAAACGACGAGATCTACCTGCAGCTCAGCCGGCGCGGGCTCGGCGCGGTGGTGGAGGGGGAGATGCTTCCCGCGCTTCCTCTCTCGGTTTTGTTCACGCTTGGCAACAGCCGGCATTCGGGAGAGGAATACCCGGCTCCGGATCTCGCGGTGACGGAGATTTCCCAACCCAGCGAATTCGTGCTCTTCGGAGGCCGGCGGATCATGATTCAAGTGCGATGAGGGGGAGAAGAGATCGATGAAAGAATCGTCGAGCAGGATTTGGGGCGGGCTCGGGGCCGCCATCGCCCTCATGGCGCTGGGGTCGCTGCCTCTCGAGGCGGCATCCTCACAAATCTGGAAGAGTCGCACCCGATCGGAGCGCGAGCAGGGAGACCTCAAGGGCGTGTCCCTCGCGGCAGATGGGACCCTTTCCCTCGGTCCCGCGTTCGAGATGCTGTCGAGCGCGGCGGACCCTTATCTCTGGTCGGTGGCCCGGGATTCCCGGGGAACCGTCTACGCCGGGGGAGGGAACGAGGGAAAGGTCTATCGCCTGTCGAAGGACAAGAAGCTCGAGCTGTTCTTTGACTCTCCCGAGCTGGAGGTTCACTGTCTCGCGGTCGACTCCCGCGACAACCTCTACGTGGGCACGTCTCCGAGGGGAAAAATCTACCGCCTCACCCCGGCGGGGAAGCAGGCGGAGTTCTTCGCGCCTGAAGAGACCTACATCTGGAGCCTGCTGTTCGATACGAAGGGAAATCTCTACGCCGGGACCGGCACGCAGGGCAAGGTCTATCGCATCTCTCCCGCGGGGAAAGGAGAGGTCTTTCTCGATACCGACGAAACCCACATCCGAGCTCTCGCTCTCACGAAGGACGGAAAGCTCCTCGCGGGGACCGATGGCAAAGGGATGATATTGAGCGTCGACGCTGCAGGAAAGAGCACCGTTCTCAGCAACGCCCCGCTTCCCGAGGTGACTGCGCTGGTCGCCGGCGATGACGGCCGCATCTATTTCGCCGCCGCCGGCCAGGGCGCCCGAGCATCCCAGCGACCCCCGGCCGCGTCCACACCGCCTCGCGCTCCCAACGCTCCAGGAGAGGAGGAACGGCCGCCGGGGCAGCCCCCCTCCGAAACCCCATCCGGACCCCCAGCCCCGTCCCAGCCTCCGCCGCCCGTGCAGCAGCAGGCTTCACCCGGCGGGGCCGGTGTGGAGGGCAAGGTCCTGGCGCTCGAATCTGACGGCTACGCCCGGGAGCTATGGGGTCAGCCCGGCGAAATCATCCTTTCGCTGGCGCTATCCAAGGACGGGAAGCTTCTTGCGGGAGGAGGCGTGGATGGAAAAATCTATCGGATCGATCCCGTCCGCGCCGAGGCGACTCTCCTCTACAAGGCCGACTCATCCCAGATCACCAGCTTCTTGACGGAGCCCGATGGCTCCCTGCTCGCCACGGGAGGAAACCTGGGGGCCCTGTTCCGGCTCGGCGGCCGCATTGCCTCCGAAGGGACGTTCCAGTCCATCGCCTTCGACGCCCGGGTCTTTTCTTCATGGGGGAAGCTGAGCTGGCGCAGCGACGAACCGCCGGGGACGTCGATTCGCATGCAGGCGAGGAGCGGGAACACCGCGGAGCCGGACTCGAGCTGGTCCGATTGGTCTAGTCCCTTCGAGCGCAAGGAGGGGAGTCTCATCGACCGGCCGAAAGCCCGGTACGTTCAATGGCGTGCGACGCTTCGCAGCGCCGAGGGGAAGTCCTCCCCGCGACTGTGGGAGGTCGACCTGAACTACCTTCAGCGCAATCTGCCTCCGGAAGTGAGGAGCGTCGAAGTCCAGGCTCCTGGCGTGGTGTTCCAGAAGCCAAACAAGTCGGCGAGCACGGCCGCCGCTCCCGGTGACGGAACGAGCTCGTCCGCCCGCGGAGATCGGGAGAGGACTTCTCATCGACCCGCGCAGCAGCCTCGGCCACAGAACGACAAGGAGGGCCGCGCCGTCCAGTGGGGGGCCACGGACCCCAATGGAGACGACCTCGTCTACACCGTGTACTATCGAGGGACGGACGAAGCGGATTGGAAGCTGATGGAGAAGGATCTGACCGATCCCTTCTTCAGCTGGGATATTACCTCGATGGCGGATGGGGTCTACCTGCTTCGCGTGGTGGCCCAGGACACCCCTTCCAATCCGGAGGGATCGGCGCTCTCTTCCGAGCGGCTGAGCGATCCGTTCGATGTGGACAACAATCCTCCGCGCATCGGCCCCATCCGGGCGGATGTCTCAGGATCCTCGGCCCGCCTCGAATTCGAAGTGGCGGATTCCTTCTCGATTCTGGGCGAGGTCATCTATTCCGTGAACGCTCGTGAATGGGAAGTGGCGACGCCGCAGGACGGCATCACCGATTCGCCGAGGGAGGACTACCGTCTCGAGCTCACCGGACTCTCGCAGGGCGAAGCCACCGTCGTGATCAAGGCCTCCGACACATCCGGCAACTCTTCCACGGCGAAAACGGTATTGAGGGTGGGAACGCGGCGCTGATGGGAATCGGGAGAAACCGGGCGTGAAGCTCAGTCCATCCCCATGGCGAGAGGATCCCCCTCGGCCAGGGTCCGCACGAGCTCCTCATTGAAATAGTCGGCGTGGGAGCGCACCTTTTCCGGAACGCGCTGATCGTAGGCGCGCCGGCTCTTGGCGATCTCCTCCCTCAGCCTGTGGCGGATGTCCCTCTGCTTGCGGCCCGTGACGACCACATCCTCGTTGTACAGCAGCAGCTCCGAGACCAGGAGGCGCGCGAAGCGCCGGGCGTCTTCGTGCTGGCGCGTGTCCTCCGCGCCCGCGGGAGCCCCATGGCTCTCCTGCGCGAAAGAGACGTACTCCAGCTCTTCCTCAAGGGGGTCCGGCTCCGCCGGCTTCTCTTCGATCGAGGGGATTTGCAGCTCGACCTCCGCCTGTGCCGTCACGTCGGGCGCGGCAGGAAGGGTTCGCAGCGCCAGATTGTCGGCGCACAGGGAGGCGACGCTGGCGAGAATCTCCGCCGAAGCAAAATCACAAGCCCGCGCGCCGTCACCCCCGTCGTCCCCGTA
>DASYRY010000137.1:0-8476 GCA_036004025.1 Candidatus Polarisedimenticolia bacterium
GATGTCCTGGTTCACGACGGGCGGAAATCCCAGATCGACCCCATCCACGAAGATCTTACAGTTGGACGGCTCGGCCTGTACCGTGAGCTTTCCGGTGCCGGGCCAGCCCACCTTGACCGCGAGGGTCTTGCCACCTTTCACCTCGACTTTGAGGCTGGACTTGTAAATGACTGCGCGGCTCCTCAGGACGACGATGTTGGAACCCTCCGGAAGCGTCATGACGCCGTCCTTGAGCGGGACCTGCTTGTCCCCCAGGCTGACTTCTATCGCGAAGGGGGGAGGAGGCTCGAATTGGGCGAACCCTTGGGGAATCTCGGAGAGCGTCACGCTCGCAAGGGTCTGAGAGAGATAGGCCCAGGTCGTCTCCTCCCCGAAGGTAAGCTGGTGATCCCGGTAGTTCTCTTTCTTGAGTGTGAAGGTGTGCGTCTCGCACGCATTGTAGTTGGGAAGAGTCACGGGCGTCGTCCCGAGAGGCTTCCGGTCGAGGTAGATTTGTGCCCTCGAGGGCTTCGAATCAATCGAAAGGGTGCCGATCTTTGGCTTGAGCTCCGTCAGGTCGTAGGATTCCTTCATCTCAGATCCCTTGAAGAGCCGGGAATCTTCGCGGCATCCTGCGACGGCAAGCAGGGTGTGCTCGACATCGTCCGACTCGGGCAGCTTGATGACGTTTCCGCTCATCTTCAGGGAGTCGAGAAAGAGTTCCGTGCCTTCGTGGATCGTCACCCGGGCCTGCGGCCCGCGGGGGATCGGCAAAGGAGCCCGCGGAGGAAGCGCCCCGAGTTTCGGTATCCCGAAGCCGGCTTGATCCTGCGGCACCGACTTCTGCGAAGTGCCGCGCGCCAGGACATCGCCGGGAGTCACTTCATGCACGCGGCGAGGAAACAGGACCAGACCCAGCAGCACCAGGAGGATGAACGCCGCGACCTTGAACGGCTGTCCCGCGAACACCGGAGCCGACGGGGCGGGGACGGCTCTCGGATAGGGCCGCTCGCGCGCCCGCAAGCGTGGCGGGATCGCAGAGGTGGCGCCTTCCCCGCGCCCCATGCGCAAGGTCGTGTCGACCCCGGCCGCCGGTCGATTCAGGTGGTAGGTGGAATAGTTGTTGAGCGCATCCGCGAACTGCGCGCCGTCCTGAAAGCGATCGGCCGGGTCCTTGGCGAGCGCCCGTTTGAGCACCTGATCGAAGCCGGGAGGGAGCTTCTCGTTCAGAATGCGCGGCGGGCGCGGCTCCTCGTAAAGAATCCGGTAGATGATCGTCGAAATCGTGTCTCCCCCGAAGGGGCGCTCCCCGGTCACCAGCTCGTAGAGCACGACGCCGAGGGAGAAGAAGTCGCTCCTCCCATCCATGGGTCTTCCCGAGATCTGCTCGGGGGACATATAGTTCGGGGTGCCGATCAGGACTCCCGCTTGAGTGAGATTCGCGTCGGGATTCTTGGCCAGCCCGAAATCGGTGATCTTCAGGAAATCACCCTTCAGAAGCATCAGGTTCGCGGGCTTGATGTCCCGGTGAATCACCTGGTTCCTGTGCGCATAATCCAGCGCCGAGCAGGCCTGGGAAATCACCGAAAGAATCCTGGGGAGAGGCAGCCGAGTACCGGGCCGGGTGTGCGCCTCCAGCGTCTCGCCTTCGATGTACTCCATGGCGATGTAGGTCCGATCGGCTTCCTCGACGACGTCGTAGATGGTGATGATATTGGGGTGGGTCAGCTTCCCTGCGGCCTGGGCTTCGCGGACGAAGCGGTGCCTGGCTTCCTTGGCCTCCTCGGGGGATACTCCCGGCGGGATGGAGACCATTTTGATGGCGATTTTTCGGTCGATTCGCGGGTCGTGAGCCAGGTAGACGACTCCCATGGCTCCTTTACCGATTTCGCGAATGATCTCGAAACGACCGAGCTTTTGACCGGTCATTTTCGCCTACCAGAGTATCGAACCGTCCGACAGATAAATCCTTCAGTGCAATCATTCTAGGTTTCGCCCCAACAGGAGTCAAATGGAAACGGCAGAATTATTTACGTGAGGTTTGGGACCCCGCCCGGGAGGGCATTCCCTACACAGGCTTTCGCCCTTCCCGTCACGTTTTCGACAGCTTCGGAGCGCATTGGCGCCTTCTTTTGGGATACTTTTCGAGAGGGGAGCGCGAAACGGCCCGGGAAACGGGGTCCCGGGTAGAAGGCGAGGTTTGCTCGTGGGCCCTCGAAACGGCTACGATAAGGTCCTTCAGGGAGAGCTCTCGATGCAGGTAATCGATTCCACACCAGAATTCGTCTCGGCCATCTATGGCCGGATGCGATCGCGGATTGAGAAAGTCCGATCCCGGCTGGGCCGCCCGCTGACGCTTGCGGAAAAGGTCCTTCTCGGCCATCTGGACAATCCCTCCGAGCAGGAGCTGAAGCCTGGGGAGAGCTATCTCATGCTCCGCCCGGATCGCGTGGCCATGCAGGATGCGACGGCACAGATGGCCCTTCTCCAGTTCATGCTAGCGGGGCGGAAGTCGGTCGCCGTTCCTACCACCGTCCATTGCGATCACCTGATCCGAGCCCGGGACGGTGCGCAGAGCGATCTGGAGGTCGCGACGCGCGAGCATCGTGAAGTCTACGAATTCCTTCGCACCGCCTCGGAGAAGTACGGCATAGGATTCTGGAAACCCGGCGCCGGGATCATCCATCAGGTCGTTCTCGAGAACTACGCCTTCCCGGGAGGACTTCTCATCGGTACCGACTCACATACGCCCAATGCGGGCGGATTGGGGATGCTGTCCTGCGGCGTGGGAGGCGCGGATGCCGTGGATGTCATGGCCGGATTCCCCTGGGAGGTCCTCTACCCGCAGCTCATCGGCGTGCGGATCACGGGGACGCTTTCGGGATGGACGGCTCCCAAAGACGTCATCCTCCACCTCTGCGGCCTGCTCACGACTGGCGGCGGCACCAACAAGATTCTGGAATACTTCGGCCCTGGCGTTCAGGCCATCAGCTGCACCGGCAAGGCCACGATCACCAACATGGGGGCGGAGCTGGGAGCCACCGGCTCCCTCTTCCCGTTCGACGTTCGGATGGACGCCTACCTTCGCGGAACCCAGCGCGGGTCGCTGGCCGACCTGGCTCGGGAAAACGCCGATCTCCTGACGGCGGACCGGGAGGTCGAGGAGCATCCCGAGAAGTTTTTCCCCCTGGTGGTGGACATCGACCTCTCGAAACTGGAGCCCCACCTGGTGGGACCGCATCGTCCCGATTTGTCACGGCCCGTTTCGCGATTGAAGGACGCGGTCGCGAAGGAGAAATACCCGGAGACCCTCTCCGTGGCCCTGGTGGGAAGCTGCACCAACTCTTCCTACGAAGACATCGAGCGCGCCGCGGACGTGGCGAAGCAGGCCCTCAAGCATGGAGTCAAGGTGGCCATTCCGCTGCTCGTGACCCCGGGCTCCGAGCAGATTCGCGCCACCATCGAGCGAGACGGACAGATGGCGACGCTGCAATCGATCGGAGGCAAGGTTCTCGCGAACGCGTGCGGTCCCTGCATAGGACAGTGGCAGCGGGACGATCTCGCCCGGAAGCCGGCCGGGGAGTCGCGCAGGAATGCGATCATCACCTCCTTCAACAGGAACTTTCCCCGCCGCAACGACGGGATGTCGGAGACTCTCGCCTTCATGGGGAGCCCCGAGATCGTCATCGCCTACGCGCTGGCAGGCCGGCTCGATTTCAACCCCCTGACCGACTCGCTTCCCGGCGGAGATGGGAAGCCCTGGCGGCTCCAACCGCCGAAACTCGCTCCGGACCTACCCTCCAAGGGATTCGTTCGGGATGACCACGGATACGTGCCGCCCGCCGAGTCGGGGGATGCCATCGAAGTAGGAATCTCCGAGGATAGCGAAAGACTCCAGCGTCTCACCCCGTTTCCCGCCTGGGATGGGAGCGATTTTCGGGACCTTCCCGTGATTCTCAAGGCCAAGGGGGCTTGCACGACCGATCACATCTCTCCGGCGGGACCTTGGCTCCGTTACCGGGGACATCTCGACAAGATCAGCGACAATCTATTCGCGGGAGCCATCAACACCTTCACTGGAGAAGCCGGCACGGGCATCAGCCCGATTTCGGGCGCGAAGGAGACTGTTTCGGCCATCGCGAGGGCCCTCAAGGCCCGGGGGATACGATGGGTCGCGGTGGGTGACGCGAACTACGGCGAAGGCAGCAGCCGGGAACATGCCGCCATGTCGCCCCGGCATCTGGGGGCGGCGGCGATTCTGGCCCGCTCGTTCGCCCGAATTCACGAGTCGAATCTCAAGAAGCAGGGAGTGCTTCCCCTCACCTTCGTGGATGCCTCGGCCTACGACAGGATTCGCGAGGGCGACCGGGTGAGCTTGGAGGGCCTGAAGACCCTCGCGCCCGGTGGAACGGTCGCCGGCCATCTGGCGCATCGGGACGGCAGCGAGGAGACCATCCTCCTCCGGCACACCTTGAACTCCGAGCAGATCGAATGGTTCAAAGCCGGCTCCGCCCTGAATCTGCAGCGCTCGCGGGAAGCAACCTAGGCGCTTTCATGTCCTTCCCTTTCCACTTTTCCTTCTTCACCAAGGACCTGGACGGCGCGCGGCGCTTTTACGGTGGGCTCCTGGGGTGCGCCGAAGGGCGAAGCACCGAGACGTGGGTGGATTTCGACTTCTTCGGGAACCAGATCTCCGCCCATACGACCGGGACGGTCGCTGCGGCTCAGAACACCGGACTGGTGGACGGGGTCTGTGTCCCGATGCCCCATTTCGGCGCCATCCTCCCATGGGACGGGTTTCACGAGCTGGCTCATCGGCTTCTAGCCGCGGGCCTCGAGTTCATCATTGCCCCCAGCGTTCGTTTCGCCGGACAGCCCGCCGAGCAGGCCGTGATGTTCCTTCTGGACCCCAGCGGGAACGCCTTGGAGTTCAAGAGCTTCAGGAATCCCGACGCCGTATTCTCCGCCTGACGGCACTTTTGCTTCCGGCAAGGCGCGGGGCGTGGTTGGATCGGAGCCGATTCTTGGAGAGGAGGCCTCAGGCGGTGCGCGTGAGGAGGGGACGAGGGAATGGATCGCGCATTCCCTTTTCCCGGTAACGCTGGGCCAGGCGCGAGGTGTCGAATTCGAAGCGGCGGAAGTTCACGTCGATCCCCTTGCCGATGTTCCCCGTATACAGGACCGTATAGCCGGTCCTGGGATCGTCCTCCGGAGGCACGCCGACGCTCCCGACGCTGATGAAGTGCCGGGTCCGGACTTGCCGGTGGAAGTGCTGGTGCGTGTGGCCGAAGAGCAGGACATCCGCCTCCGAGGCCTTGGCGTACTCGGCGAAGGTGAGCTCGTCGGAGTCTTCGAAGAGATAGGTGGTGCAATCGACCGGATTGGCATGGACCAGCGAGAAGGTCATGCCGGACTCGCGGAAGCGGATTTCGAAAGGGAGGTTGCCCAGGATGCTCTTCCCGATGCGGCTCGTCTTCTCGCAGGTGTCCGCGTAGGAGACCGCCGCGGCTTCCGCCAGTCTCCCGTCGGGGTGGTGGGATCCCGTCGACTCCAGATCCCAGGCCACCGCTTCATCCCAGTTCCCCCTCACGCCGTCGATGCGGGCCCTTCTCAAGAGCTGGATGACTTCATCGGTGTCGGGTCCGTAGCCGACGAGGTCCCCGGAGTGAAGCAGCCGATCGAATCCCTCCTTGCGAGCCTCCGCCACGCACTTCTCCAGCGCAGGAAGGTTCCCGTGAATGTCACCGAGCACGATGAGCTTCATGGCGCCTGAACCTTAGCAAAGGATCTTCGGGGCATCAACCGCCGGCCCCTGGGAGTCGCGCGGGCAACCGACAGGAACGTGCTTGGGTCAGCGGATTGTGGGGAGCGTGAAGAGCATGACGTTTTCGCGGCTTTGCCCGCTTTCCGCCCAGATTTCCCCCCCGTGAGCCTCCACCAGAAAACGCACGAGGGACAAGCCCAGACCGTTCGCTCCGCCGGCGCGCGGCGCCGCGCCACGGCCGGCCTCGAACAGGCTTCCAAGATCCTCTCTGGCGATCCTTTCTCCCGTATCGGCGATGCCAATCCTGAGCATGGGCGTCGCGCTGGAACGGGACGACTGCAGCTCTCTGCCGAATCGAACTTCCACCCTTCTCCCTCGAGGGGTGAACTTCAGGGCGCTGGAGAGAAGGTGATCGAAAACCTGCCGGAGTCTTGCCGCGTCCGCCCGGACGTCGGGACAGATCGCCGGCAGGGAGTCCACCAGATCGACTCCTTTCTGTCGATAGCGGGGGCGCTGGCGATCGAGGGAAGCCCGGGCCACCTCGAGGAGGCAGCAGGATTGAAATCTCAGCGCGATTCTTCCCGACTCGATTTCCGCCATGTCGAGGAGGTCCTCGATGAGGCACACGAGGGCGGCGCTCTCCTCGGTGATGATTCGGAGCATCCTCTCCTGCTTGCGCGACAGGGAGCCGTCACGCCCGCGACGCACGGCATGCGAGGCGGCGCGGATCGAGCGCAACGGCGCCTTCAGCTCTCGGGCAATCCGGGGCAGGAGATTTCCTTGGCGAGGCCTGCGCGACGGAGCGGTCGGCTCGGCTTTGGACGCCCCCGCATCAGCCTCGGGGACGCTCGCGGTCCTGGTGGGCATCGGCAGTCTCGGTATCGGACAGCGCTTCAGCGGCCGAACGGGTCCACTTCGGCGGTGAAGGAAAGGAGAGGCACGCTCTGGGTCTCTCCGGTCTTGAAATCACGAATGGTAATCGTCTTGCGTTCCCGGTCCGTCGGATCATAAAAGCCTCGGGCGAGCCGGGTCAGGCGCTTGCAAAGCTCTTCCGCGAGCTCCTCGACTTCCTCGGGATCCCCGGATATCAGCAAGCGGAAGCCGTTGCCGTCGACGAAGGTTAGCCGTCCGCCCTCGCTCTCGGAGCGAAGGAAGGATTCCCCTTCCCGCCGGAGGCGCTCCAGCGCCTCGTCGTAACGCACCTCCCCATACTTCTTGCGGAAGACATCCATGGCCCGCGGGTCCCATTGCAGCAGGCAGAGAGCTCCCTCCTCGCCCGTCGCCCGGCGGCGTGCGAGATCGTCCTCGAAGTCGAGGAGCACGCCGCTCCTCTCCGCGGCCCGGCGAAGGAGGAGCCGCTCGACGGCGCCCTCGAGCTCCTTGGCGCTGAAGGGCTTCGTCATGTATTCATCCGCGCCGCAGTCTTTTCCCCAGTAGACGTCCTCCCGCTGGCTCTTGGCCGTGAGCAGGATCACCGGAGTTCCCATCCGCTCGGGGTCGGCCTTGACCTTGCGGCAGATTTGGAATCCGTTCTGCTTCGGCATCATCACGTCGAGGATCAAGAGGTCCGGCGAGTCGCGGTAGATCCGCTGGAGGGCCTGGTCCCCGTCCTCGGCGAGGAGGACCTCGTACCCCAGGGTCTCCAGGCTCATCTGCAAGACCTCCCGGATGTTCGCGCTGTCGTCCGCGATCAGGATTCTGCCGGACACGTTCCGCTCCCTCCGGAAGTCGGGCGCTGGGCCGACCCATTGGCGGAAGTTCCCGAGACGATTCCGAGCATCTGCTGCGATGCCTTGTCCATGAGATCGAGGAGTCGCGTCTGGCGCTCGTCCAGACGACCCAGCCTTTGGGTGCGGAGGAGATCGACGGCTCCTCGCATCGACGTCAGCGGTCCGCGTAGATCGTGCCGGACCTGGCTGACGAAATCTTCTCCCACGTGGCCCTGCTGGATGATCTCGGTGAAGTCCGTCACCACCACGATCATTCTCTTCGGCTCCGAGGCTCCCTCGGTGACCGCCGTGCGCACCAGGACGTAGTGCCGGTGCTGCCGGTCGAGGGTCACGACCCGAGTCCCGGAAGCCCATTCCCTCAGGGCCCCTCGAAGCGCCTCCATCACCTGCGCGCGGGGAAAATCTTCCGATTCCTGGACGGGCTCGGAGAGGTCGCCCACGCAGCGTCCCATCATCCGGTCCATCTCGAGGGAGCTCGAGAGCACGCGACCGTCGCCGTCGAGCAGGAGCATTCCGGCCGGAAGGAGCTTTAGGAGCGACGCTTCCGCGCCGGACTCCGAGCGTGCACGAATGCGGGCGCCAAGGGTCATCCAATTCCTCCACATGCGTGAGCGTCGCAAGACACACGACGCTCCGATCCGAGAGACAGCAAGTGATGTGCCACGCGATGATACGAGGCGCGTTTGTGGCAATTCATGGATATTGAAGAAGTTACGCATCCAAAGGAGGCGACCGGAGGATGCGCCGCTGACAATCTACTGCCTGCCCGGTGTCAAAGTGTGTCGAGTCCCTGACGGCGCCCGTCCAGCCTCCGTCACTCCCTTGCGGGCTCCGGAACTTTTCCCCCCCAAAAAATCTCTAGACCTCGCGTGCGGTTCTTCGAGAGGCGTCGTTTTATCAAGTTAGACCCGCCTTAGGGTCGGATGAATCCACCGGGGGCGCGAATAGTGCTTTGGATGCGAATCGAGGCTGAAGAGTGGAACGAGACCGGTGAGGATTCGCC
>DASYRY010000138.1:0-3778 GCA_036004025.1 Candidatus Polarisedimenticolia bacterium
GTCGAGGTTGTGCCGCGTCAGCTGATGGTGCGCGAGATTGCGAAGCTCGGCGTTCAGAGCCGACAGGTTCGCGCCGGCTCCGCAGGAGCGGATGGGGTCGTTGCAGAGACCCGTCGCGGTGACGAAATCGTAGGGTTTCATGTCGTAACCGGCCAGGTTCATGAGAGCGTCGTAACGATCCCGTTCCGCCGCAGGGTCGAAGGGAGTGAAGCCGAAGGAGCGCAGGTCCTCCAGATCGAGGCGAATTCCCAGTCCCAAGGTCAGGTTGGGGAGAGGCTTGTAGGTGTCCTGGAGAAAAAACCCCAGGTTGTTGCCTACGGCGGTATTGTTGACGCTCGCCGGAATACCCAGCGTCGCCATCACCGAATGCTGGACCTGATATGAACCCGCCCCTTCTTTTGGGGAGCTCACGGGGTGCAGGGAATCGTTCGGAAAGGAGAAGTTCGGTCGCCGGATCGTGTCGCTGTCGTACCCTTCATGCTCGTATCCCATGCCTAGCTTGATGTCGTGGGTGCCGCCGAGGTCGGCGATGTAGATGGAGAGGTCCTCGCTCCAGGTGATTCTCTTTCGGTGATCCCGGTATTCGTACGGATTGGGGCCGTACGTCCGCCCGTCCCGATCGACGATCAGGTCCATATCGGGTGCCAGGGGAGCCTGGTACTCGCCGGGATCCGGATACCCGTTCTGGTTGGCGTCGTGCCAGAACGGGGCCGAGGCGTATCCGGAGTCATCCAGGACGTCGAGGGCTCCATTGCCGTTCGCATCTTCCGTGTCGAACCTGCCATTGCCACGGGTTCCGGGAAGACGGCCCCCGGGACAGTAGCCGTGGCCGGGGTCGCATAGAATCCCAGTGTCCTCCTCCGGATCGAAGCGGCCATTGAGATTGGCGTCCTGCTCGGAGTCGAGGTATCCGTTGCAGTTTCTGTCCTCGTGATGGTATCCCTCGCAAAAGGGGGCAAAGATCTCTACCCACCCGTTGTGGTCGAAGTCTTCCCCGGCGTTTTCGAAGTCGTTGTGATTGATATCCTCGAAGACATCGTAAAACCCATCCCGGTCATAGTCTTCTCCCGGGTCCCGCTCCTTGGCATCCAGGATGCCGTCCCCATTTCCTCCCAGCTCCGGATGGTCGTCCACGAAGAGGATGCCGTTGCCGTTGGTATCGGGGTCCATGGTCGGGAGCTGCGAGAACCGGTTGTCGAACCAGGAGACGGACGACTCCAAAAGCGCCCTTGGACCGAACACTGACGACTCGCTCAGCGTCACCGTCGGACCTCCGCGCAGGAAAGAGTAGCCCGAGCGCACGTCCTCGAGGCTGGAGATCCCCTGGTTCTCGTTGCGCTCGCGGTCCAGGATCAGTGACAGGGCCAGGCGCTGGGCAGGGCTCATCTGCCAGGTAGTCTTGAGGAACTCCCGATAGCCCAGCGTGCGGGTGACGAACGCCTGGGTGAGCGCATTGATGGGGGTCTCCTCGAGGATGTACTCGTTGGCCAGGTAGTACCAGAGCTTGTTGCGGACGATGGCTCCCGAGACGGATAGGAACGGCTTGAGATCCGCGAAGTTCTGCTCGAGATAGAGCTTTCCCCCCGGGAACCCTCCGCTGAGCTCGGGGTTCTCGATCCCCGCGCCGTCCCGGTCCAGCCGGCTGCTGCGCACGAACATCTTGAACGTTCCCTTGAACTCGTTCCCCCCCGATTTCGTGAGGATGCTCGCGAAGCCGCCCTGGGCGCGGCTGTACTTGGCCGAGGCGGCGGAGGTGATCACCTCGATCTCCTGGATCGACTCGATGTTCAAGTGCTGCCCGAACAGCCCGGTGAACGGATCGGTGGTGCTCACGCCGTCCACCAGCGTCACGACGTCGGTGTCCCGGGCCCCGTGGATGTTGGGATTTCCGGTGTGGTTTACGTCGGTCACGCCGGGGGCGAGAGTCAGGATGTCCTGATAATCGCGCCCCAGAATCGGCAACTCCGCGATGAAGGTGGAGGAGAAGGTCGTGGAGGCGGTTGCCTTCTCGGTGTCCACCGTTTCTCCTTTCCCCTGGACACGCACCACCTCCTTCAGCTCGCTTCCGGGACGCAGCGTGACGTTTTGCATCACGGTCGCTCCTCCTTCCAGCCGCAGGTCGGAGAAGATCAGGGTGGCGCAGCCGGGCATGGAGACGGTGAGCTTGTAGCCGGCGCCCGGCGGCAGATGCGCGAAGCGATAATCGCCTTGGGCATCGGTGAGAGTCCCCTGTTCCTGGAAGGCGAGCGTGTCGTTGCGCAGGACGAGCGTGACGCCCGGGAGGGGGAGATTGTCCTTGTCGGTGATCTTCCCTAGGAGGCTGGACTCGGAGATGGCGAGCAGCGGCGTGGCCGTGGAGAGAAACGCCACGGCGAGAAGCCAACGGGCGCGATACGACTGGCCCATGGAATCCGCCCTTTGTGTGAAGGGCTCTGCCTTCAACAGCATGCGAACGTAGAGAGAAAGCCTAATGCTACCATAGCAAACGCCCAAGGACAGAGTCAACCGATTCAGTCCCCCTTTCGGTTCCACTCGATTCCTCGACCGGGCGGTCTGCATCGCGAGATGCCGGTCGACCGTCGGACTCTTGACCCCCTAGGCGGGGCAGGCGTAATCTCTCGACAAAAGATTACCCGCACTCTCTCCGGTCACGCGGAACCCGTGAATCATGCGGAGGTTTTCATGCGACTTCGAGCTTCAAGCAGTCGGCTCCAGGGTCCCCCTGTCCTGACTCTCCTGGCTTTCCTCCTGTCTCTCTCGGTGGGGGTCGCCCACACGAAGGGCGCCCAGCCCGCAAGGGGGACGCTCCAGCCTGGTGCCTCCACCATGTCGATGGAGCAGTGGCGGGAGGCAAGACGGGCGGCGGAGGCGGCGATGGAGACGCGAAGAGGAGACGAGAAGATCGCCTCTCTCGAGGCTTTTCTGAAGGAGTACCCCGGCTACCCCGAGATGGGTCAGGTGCTGGCCAGTCTCGTAGAGGCCTACATCGACAAGGGAGACTTCGATGCCTCCCACCTGGCATCCGTGATCGAGCAGGAGTCCGTCGCCGCCGCCCTCTATAGTTTCCAAAGGCCGGAGTTCCTGGTGCACCGCTATTACTTCACGCATCACCTCCCCATGGAAAGCGCCGAGCGGCTGTTGGGAAAGGCGCGTTCGCAAATCGCGGCCGAGAAGGTCAGGGTGGCCCAGGAGGCTCCTTCGAAGCGGCGGGACGAGGCACGATCTCTTCTCGCCTCCCGGGAATTCACTCTCGAATTGTGCGAGGGAAGAGTCCTGCTGGAGAGAAAGAAATACCCGGCGGCGATCGAGAAGCTCAGGCATGCCGAGGATGTCGGCGATCGAACCGGTCGCAGCGGTCTTCTGCTTCGGGATTCCGGGGGAAAGTTGGTCCGGCGTCTTCCGACGTCGAACGCCCACAACGATTGGCTCAACCTCTCTCTTGCCACGGCTTATCTCAGGACGGGGAACCGAGGCGAGGCCCGGGCGCGTCTCGATCTCGTCCAGGACTTCCTCCCCGGCTACTTCCCTGAAATCGGCGTTGCCAGGGAAGCGCTGCGCAAGGAGTTGGGCGTGCCCCCTGCATCCAGCAGGGGCATTCGCGCCGAGCCCAAGGCCGCGGCCGATTTCAGGCTCAAGGATCTGGAGGGCAAGGAGGTGTCCCTCGCGGATTTCCGCGATCGGGTCGTGCTGGCCATGTTCTGGAGCACCTGGTGAGGGAGCTGCTCAGGCGACCTGCAGGTGCTGCAGGGAATCGAGAAGAAGTACAAGGATCGAGGAG